>DASWCX010000065.1:0-2763 GCA_036395815.1 Actinomycetota bacterium
GCTCCCGCCAGGCCGGGCACGTATCGGAACGTCTCCGGGGCGCAGGCTCTGGCGCTCGGCCTGGTCGCCGCGAGCCAGCGGAGCGGGCTGTCGCTGTTCTATGCGAGCTATCCGATCACGCCGGCCTCGGAGCTGCTGCACGAGCTGTCGCGGCTGAAGAACTTCGGCGTGCGGACGCTCCAGGCCGAAGACGAGATCGCAGCGGCGAACGTGGCGCTGGGCGCGGCATTCGTGGGGCAGCTGGGGGTCACCGGAACCTCAGGCCCGGGGCTGGACCTGAAGGCGGAGACCCTCGGGCTGGCCGTGACACTGGAGCTCCCCATGGTGCTCGTGGACGTCCAGCGCGCGGGCCCCTCCACCGGGATGCCGACGAAGACCGAGGCCGCCGATCTCCTGCTGGCCATGTACGGCCGGCACGGCGAGTCGCCGATACCCATCGTTGCCTGCTCCTCGCCGTCCAACTGCTTCGACGCGGCCATCGAGGCCGTCCGGATCGCGGTGAAGTACCGGACGCCGGTGATCCTGCTATCGGACACATCCCTCTCCAACTCTTCCGAGCCGTGGCTCATCCCCGACGCCGACGCGCTTCCCACGATCGACCCGGGGTTCGCCACGGGGCCGAATGCGGGGACCGAGTTCCTGCCCTACCTCCGCGACGAGAACCTGGCCCGGCCATGGGCCATCCCCGGGACGCCGGGCCTTCGCCATCGGATCGGCGGGCTGGAGAAGGAGGACGGGACCGGCGACATCAGCTACGAACCGGAGAACCACGAGCGGATGACCGACCTGCGAGCGGCCAAGGTGGCGGGGATCGCCAAGGACATCCCGCCGCTTTCGGAGGACGATCCCGACGGTGACGCGAAGCTCCTGGTGCTGGGGTGGGGCTCGACCTGGGGGACCATCAGGGCGGCCGCCCGCCGGGTGCGCGATCAGGGGAAGAAGGTGGCCACGGCCCACCTGTTCCACCTCAATCCGTTCCCGTCGAACATCGCCGAGGTGGTCCGGCGCTATCCCAAGGTATTGATCCCCGAGATGAACTCGGGACAGCTCGCCCTCCTCATCCGAGGCCGGTTCCTGGTGGACGCGACGAGCTACTCGAAGGTCCAGGGCCTCCCGATCTTCGTCGAGGACCTGGAGCAGGAGATCCTGAAGGTGATGGCGGAATGAGCGACGTCGAGCACGAGCAAACCGGCGGCAACGGCGGCAACGGCGGCAACGGCGGCAACGGTCAGCGCCCCGTCGGGACCCTGACCAAGAAAGACTTCACCAGTGATCAGGAGGTCCGGTGGTGCCCGGGGTGCGGCGATTACGCCATCCTGGCCACGGTCCAGGCGTTCATGCCGGAGCTCGGGATCACGCCCGACAACACCGTGTTCGTGTCTGGCATCGGGTGCTCCGGACGATTCACGTACTACATGGACACGTACGGGGTGCACGGGATCCATGGCCGGGCGCCGGCATTGGCCACGGGGATCGCCACCGCCCGTCCGGACCTCGACGTGTGGGTCGTCACCGGTGACGGGGACGGCCTGTCGATCGGGGGCAACCATCTGATCCACGCCCTCCGCCGCAACGTGAACATGAAGATCCTGCTGTTCAACAACCAGATCTACGGCTTGACCAAGGGCCAGTACTCGCCCACCAGCGAGGAGGGCAAGGTCACGAAGTCCACGCCGTTCGGCTCGGTGGACCATCCGTTCAACCCCATCGCTTTGGCCCTGGGGGCGGAGGCCACGTTCGTGGCCCGGACGGTCGACAACGACCGCCAGCATCTGACGCAGGTCCTGCGACAGGCGGCGGCGCATCGCGGAGCGGCGTTCGTCGAGATCTATCAGAACTGCAACGTCTTCAACGACGGCGCCTTCGACCTCCTTCGTGAGAAGCCGCAAGGGGTCCACAACCAGATCCGCCTGGAGCACGGCAAGCCGATCCTGTTCGACGAGGACAACCGGTGCGTAGCGGTGGGGGAGAACGGTCGGCTGATCCTGGCCGGCGTGGACGATGTCGCCCCGGACAACATCGTGGTCCACGACATGCACGGCCGCCCGTCCCTCGCGTTCGCGCTGGCCCACCTGGCACACGGGCCCACCGAGCCCACGTGCATCGGCGTGTTCCGGGAGGTGGAACGACCCGTCTACGGCGAGGCCATGGACAAACAGATCGAGGTAGCCACCGAGCGGTTGGGCGGGGGGGACCTGGCCACGCTGCTGCACTCCGGCGACACCTGGACCGTCGGGTAGCCACCGCCCTCGGTTCAGGGAGGATTCGGTCTCTCCCAGACCTCGCGCAGGGAGGAGAGTCCCGCTAGACGGTGGAGAACGGCCCGAATATGATGGGGGCCGAGCCATCGACCACCGGTTCCCGGAGCTTCCAGTGGCCAAGCAGGCGCCCAAGCACAAGGACGAGCAGCCCGCGGGGCGGGCAGCCTCGCCGTCCACTGTCCGAAACTGCACGGTCTGCGCGACCCGACTGTCCATCTACAACCCCGGTCCCAACTGCTGGCAACACACCATGGGCTATCCATGGAGGGGACCGACCGCCAAGCCGAAGTACGAGCCGTAGGTCGGTTGGCTACGGAACGGCGGGCTCGCGGTCCCGCATGAACGCCGACCAGTAGAGGACCGCGCCGATCACGCCACCGGCGACCGGTCCCACCCAGTACACCCACCAGCCGTTCCAGGTCCCGGAGACCAGGGCCGGGCCGAATGAACGGACCGGGCTGACGGCCCCGCCGGTGAACGGCCCGGCGACCAGGATGTCGAA
>DASWCX010000066.1:0-3732 GCA_036395815.1 Actinomycetota bacterium
CGAAGCGCACGTGGAGGCTCTGCGGAACGCGGCCTACGTCGTGCAGGAGGTTCGCCGGCGCGAGGTCAAGCGAACGCCGGCGCCGCCGTTCACCACCTCCACCCTGCAGCAGGAGGCCGCCCGCAAGCTCGGGTTCTCGGCGCGCAAGACCATGCAGATCGCCCAGCGCCTGTACGAGGGGATCAACATCCCCGGCGAGGGCCAGGTCGGGCTCATCACCTACATGCGAACCGACTCGGTGAACATCGCCGAGCAGGCCCTGGCGGAGATCGCGGACGTGATCCGGTCGCAGTATGGGCCGGAGTACGCGCTTGACCAGCCACGCCGATACCGGAAGAAGCAGCGCGGAGCCCAGGAGGCCCACGAGGCCATCCGGCCGACCGGAGCGAGCCGCCTGCCCGACGTGGTCCAGGGGTACCTCGACCCGAACCAGGCCCGCCTGTACCGGCTGATCTGGCAGCGGGCCGTGGCCTCGCAGATGGCCGAGGCCAGGTTCGACCAGGTGAGCGTGGACATCCGGGCCACAGCGCCAAACGACGTCACGCAGTACCTGCTCCGGGCCACGGGACAGACCCTCAAGTTCGACGGGTTCAGGCGGGTCTACTTCGAGGGCCGGGACGACGCCACCGACGAGGACGCCGAATCCCAGCTGCCCGAGCTCACCGCGGAGCAGGTCCTCCGGCTGCTCGAGCTGCTCCGCGAGCAGCACTTCACCCAGCCCCCGCCCCGCTTCACCGAGGCCAGCCTGGTGAAGGCGCTCGAGGAGTACGGCATCGGCCGGCCGTCGACCTACGCCTCGATCATCTCCACGCTCCTCGACCGGGGCTACGTCCGTCTCGACGACAAGCGGTTCTTCCCCGAGGACATCGGGATGGTGGTGAACGACATCCTGGTCGAGCACTTCGGCGACGTGGTCGACGTGGGCTTCACCGCCCGGATGGAGGAGGAGCTCGACGACATCGCGGAGGGCAAGGCCGGATGGGTCCAGGTGCTCCGGGAGTTCTACGAGCCGTTTCACGAGGACGTCGAACGGGCCAAGGGGAAGATCCAGCCCCCGGTGGTCTGCCTGACCGAGACCTGCCCGCTGTGCCCGGTGGAGGGCCGGGACCCGCCCGGCCGGCTGGTCCAGCGCCTCGGCCGGTACGGGATGTTCATCGGCTGCGAGCGGTACCCGGAGTGCAGGTACACGCGGCCCCTCGAGGGAGAGGCCGCGGCGCCCGAGCCCGAGCCCACTGGGGAGAAGTGCCCGGAGTGCGGGATCGGCGACCTGGTCCGGAAGAACGGACGGTACGGGCCGTTCATCGGCTGCTCCCGGTACCCCGACTGCAAGTACATAAAGAAGGAACAGCCGAAGGGGACGGGGATCACCTGCCCGCAGTGCGGCAAGGGCGAGCTGGTCGAACGACGCGGCCGCTACGGGTCGTTCTATTCCTGCAGCCGCTACCCGGAGTGCACGTTCTCCGTGAACCAGAAGCCCCATCCGGAGCCGTGCCCCGTGTGCGGCGGCCTGGTGGTCGACGCCCGCGGCGACGCCCGGCGGTGTATCGCCTGCGGCCGGGCCTGGGACGCCGAGGGGAACGAGCTTCCCGAGGCGGAGGCGAAGGCCCTGATCCCGAAGAGCAGGGCCCCACGAGGACGGTCGAGCGCCGCCCGGCGGCCGGGCCCGAAATCGCGAGCCAAGCGCTCCGCCTGAGCGGCCCGAAACACCGGTAGAGTCCCAGGATCGTGTCGAGCGTGGCGAGCGTGGCGGAGGAGATCGCGGCCCTCCGGGGCACCAAGCGAGCCACCTTCCGGGACCTCCTGGTCGATCCCTCGTTCTCCCGTCTGTGGCGGGCCATGCTGGTGTCCTCCCTCGGCGACTGGGTGGGGTTCGTCGCCGTGGCCGCCCTGGTGGCGAGGATCGGCGGGGTGCGGCTGGGCGGCCTGGCGGTGGCCGGCGTGATGCTGGCCCGGATGCTGCCGTCGGTGCTCTTCGGCCCCTTCGCCGGCGTGGTGGTCGACCGGTTCGACCGCCGCAAGGTGATGATCGGGGCGGACGTCGCCCGGGGGTCGCTGTACGCCTCGCTGCCATTCCTGCCCAGGCTGTGGGAGATCTTCCTGCTGTCGTTCGTCATCGAGTCGCTGTCGCTGCTGTGGACGCCGGCAAAGGACGCGAGCCTCCCCAATCTCGTGCCGCGGCGGCAGCTGTCGAACGCGAACTCGGTGGGGCTGATCACCGCCTACGGCACGCTCCCCCTCGGGGCCACGATCTTCACCGCGCTGGCCGGTGTGGCCGTCGCCCTGGGAACGCACGTCCACTACTTCGCGAGGCATCCCGAGTTCCTGGCCCTGTGGCTGGACGCGCTCACCTTCCTGTTCTCGGCCCGGATGATCTGGGGCCTCAAGCTCCGGCCCACCGTGGTGTCACGCAGCAGGGACGGAGCGGGGGGGAAGCTGAACACCGCGGCGGCGATCCGTGAGTTCCGCCAGGGGATCGAGTTCCTGCGGAGCCAACCGCTGATCGCCACCATGACCATCGGGATCGTGGTGGCGTTCGGCGGGGCCGGGTCGGTGATCTCCCTTGGTCCGATCTTCACCCGGTATTCGCTGCACGCCGGGTCGACGGGGTTCGGGATCATGATGATCGCCCTCGGCGTCGGGATGGGCCTCGGCATCGGCTCGATGGGATTGTTGTCGAAGACCGTGGAGAAGGACCGGCTCGTGCAGGTGGCCCTGCTGGCCAGCCCGCTCTTCCTGTTCGCCCTGGCGGCGATGCCGAGCCTTGGCCTGGCCGCCCTGTTCACCGTCCCGATGGGGGCGGGCGCCGGGCTGGCCTGGGTGTCCGGGTACACGATCCTCCAGGAGAACGTGGCCGATGAGTTCCGGGGCCGGACCTTCGCCACGCTCACCGTCATGGCCAGGCTGGCCCTGTTCGTGTCCCTGGCCGGGTTCCCCGCGCTGGCGACGGCGATCGGTCCGCACACGGTCCACATCGGCGGGCGGGCCCTGGACCTGTCGGGGACACGGGTGGCGCTTTGGCTGGGAGCCTCGGTGGTGGTCGGGGCGGCCTTGGCCACGGGCCGGGGGCTCCGGCGGCACCGGGTGGCGAAGCCGCGGCCGCTGTCACTGGTGCCGAAGATCCTGGTGGGCGAGCGCCCCGGGATCTTCATCGTGTTCGAGGGCGTGGAGGGCGCGGGGAAGGGGACGCAGATCGAGCTGGCCCGCGAGTACCTGGAGGCGAAGGGGCGGGACGTGCTGGTGACCCGGGAACCAGGCGGGACCCCGCTCGGCGAGCACCTCCGTGAGGCGTTGCTGGACCAGGCCACCGGCAGGCTCGAGCCGCGAGCCGAGGCGCTGGTGTTCGCCGCGTCCCGGGCCCAGCACGTGGCCACGGTGATCCGCCCGGCGCTGGAGAAGGGCAAGGTCGTGGTGTGCGACCGGTTCGTCGACTCCTCCGTGGCCTACCAGGGCGCGGCCAGAGGCCTCGGCGAGCAGGACGTGCTGACGCTGAACGCCTGGGCCACGCAGGGGCTGTTCCCCGACATGGTCGTCCTGTTGCACGTCGAGCCGGGCGTGGGACTGTCGCGGGCCGGGTCCGAACCCGACCGCATCGAGAGCGAGGAGCCCGCGTTCCACGCCCGGGTCGCCGACGCCTTCCTTCGGATCGCCGACGAGCACCCCGAGCGGTACGTGGTGGTCGACGGCTCCGGTACTCCGGAGGCCGTGCACCAGCAGGTCAGGCTGGCCCTGGAC
>DASWCX010000067.1:0-1900 GCA_036395815.1 Actinomycetota bacterium
AGGACCAATCCCCCGATCGCTACGAAGGCCAGCGCTCCCCGGAAACGTGATGACCGCATCCGTTTGCTCCTTTCGATAGCGGCCGAAGTCGTCGGGCCGGCAGTCGGATCCCCCTTCGGCCGAAATGTAGCGTATTGCCTCGTCAAGCGCAGCCTGGCCCGCCTCTGGCACACTCGGCGCCATGGCCAGACCCGAGCTTGACGCCGCCGACGAGCGGCGCCTGTCCGGCCAGGATGGCGAGGCCTGCCGGTTCGCCATGCGGGTCCTTCACGCGATGGCGAAGGCCAACGGGGCGCGGCGCTTCATCGACGTGCGCTCCGCCCACGTGGACGGATGCCTGTATCAGGGCCAGGTCAGTCTCGACTTCGAGGAGCGGTTGGCAGACGGCGGAGCCCACGTCGTCGTCCCGACCACCCTGAACGTGGGCTCCCTCGATCTGTTGCATCCAGAGCTGTACCGGGGGCCTGCCCAGACGGCCCGCGCCGCCCGCCGGCTGATGAACCTCTACGTGTCCATGGGCTGCTCGCCCACGTGGACGTGCGCCCCGTACCAGCTCCCCGGCCGACGCCCCGCGTTCGGTGAGCACGTGGCATGGGCCGAGTCGAACGCGATCGTGTTCGCCAACTCGGTGCTCGGCGCCCGCACCGACCGGTATGGCGACTTCATCGACATCTGCGCGGCCCTCGCCGGACGGGTGCCCGAATCGGGGCTCCACCTCACCGAGAACCGCCGCGGCCAGATCGTCTTTCGCATCGGCGCCATCCCACCCAAGCTGCTCGACGAAGACGTGCTGTATCCGGTGCTCGGCTACCTCCTCGGGTCCCGGGCCGGGACCGGCGTCCCGGTGCTCCAGGGCCTTCCACCGTCAACGTCCGAAGATCGGCTCAAGGCCCTCGGGGCGGCCGCGGCGTCCTCCGGGTCGGTGGGGCTGTTCCACGCGGTCGGCGTGACGCCCGAAGCGCCCACGCTGGACGATGCGCTGCAGGGCGCCGACCCCATCGAGGTGGTCGACGTCACCCCGGCGATGCTGCGCGCGGCCCGCGACTCGCTGTCCACTTCGAGCGGGCCGGCCATTGACGCGGTGAGCCTCGGCACGCCGCATTTGTCCCTGTCCGAGTTCGAACGGCTCACGCCGCTCCTCGAGCGGGCGCGACCGCATCCGGACGTGGACGTGTTCGTGTCGACGAGCGCGGCCATCCTGGCCGAGGTCGAGGCTCGAGGATGGCATCCCGTCTACGAGCGGGCGGGCGTCACGCTGGTGGTCGGGACGTGCACGTACGTCACCCCGATGCTCCGGGCGAGGGACCGAGTGGTCATGACGAACTCCGCCAAGTGGGCGCACTACGCCCCGGCCAACGTCGGGGTGGACGTCGTGTTCGGAAGCCTGGAGGAATGCGTCCGCTCGGCCGAGCAGGGCCGCGTGTGGCGTGATCCTGTGTTGTGGGCGGATGACTGAGGCCGACCCCGGACCGGTCGAACGGTCCTTCCGGGCCCGGACCCTCGCTCCGGGGGCGGGCCTCGGCCCGGTCCTGGTCCTGGACGAGCCCCTGTCGTTCTGGGGAGGCGTGGACAGCGCCTCGGGGCGGGTGATCGATGGCCGTCACCCACAGTTCGGCGAAGCGCTTACGGGCCGGATCGTGCTGCTTCCCGGAGGGCGCGGCTCCAGTTCGAGCAGCAGCGTGCTGGCCGAAATGGTGCGGGCCCGCACCGCCCCGGCGGCCCTGATCCTCCTCCGGGCGGACCCCATCCTGGCGCTGGGCGCGGTCGTGGCGTCCGAGCTGTACGGCCGCGCGGTCCCGGTGGTCGAGCTGGCCGAGGAGCCCTACCGAACCGTCGACACCGGGGACGTGGCCGCCGTTGATGCCGTGAGTGGGGACCCCGGAGTCGTTCGGGTGTGGCC
>DASWCX010000068.1:0-4230 GCA_036395815.1 Actinomycetota bacterium
CCTGGCACCACCTTCAGTCGTGCGCCCGGCCCAGCCTGGCCGTCGCGTTCGACTTCGTGGCCCACTACCGGTTTCCCCCACCGGCCGGCGAGTCCTACGAGGGCGACGCGCCCGAGCAGGGAGCTCCGATCTGATGGACCAGCCCAAGCACCCTGAGCCGTCGTCGCACGGGCCTCCGAGCGACCCTCGGCGGCTGCATCCCTCCGCGGCGACGCCCGGCGGCCCTCACCGCCGTCGGAGCCGGTGGATCACGGTGAGCGCGGTGATCGTCGGGGTGGGCCTGCTCACCGCGCTGTTCGGCTTCGGGTTGGGACGCGATCCCAGCGTCATCCGTTCTCCGCTCCTCGGCCGGCGGGCGCCGGACTTCGCCCTCCGGACCCTCGACGAGTCCCGAACGGTTCGCCTGACCGACCTGCGGGGTCAGGTCGTGGTCGTCAACTTCTGGGCCTCGTGGTGCGCGGCCTGCCGGGAAGAGCACCCCGCGCTCACGGCGGCGTGGGACCGGTACTCGGACCAGGGGGTGGTTCTGGTCGGCGTCGACTTCCAGGATCGCAAGGGCCCCGCGCTGGAGTTCATGCGGGAGATGGGAGGCGACTGGCCGGTGGTGGAGGACCCCGGAGGACGTACCGCCCTGGACTACGGCGTGGCCGGCGTGCCGGAGACCTTCTTCATCGGCCGGGACGGCGTCATCCGCTTCAAGCAGATCGGGCCGTCCCCGTACGAGGTGCTGACCGACCAGATCCAGCGGTTGCTGGACCAACGCGGCTAGGAGCCATGGCTGGGAGACCATGGGGCTCGGAAGCCTGGAGGGAGGAGATGCTCAATGCTGGCCTGTGAGATGAGGTCGATGTTCGGGATGAGCTGGTGGATGTGGTTCCCCGGCCTCCTGATCCTGGTGGCGCTGATCCTCTTTGGCGCGTGGGCCGTGAGCAGGTCCGCCCCCCGGACCGGTGGGCCGGTCCGCATCCTGGAGGAGCGCTATGCCCGCGGCGAGATCGACGCCGAGGAGTTCGAGCGGCGTCGGGCCACGCTGGAGGGGCCGCGATGAGGATCCGGGGTTCGTTCCTCGCTGCCGCGATGGCCCTCCTGGGTCTGGCGTCGGCCGCCTGCGGGGGCGGAGGGAGCGCCGGATCGCCCCCGCCCTCTGGCGCGGGTCCCCGGGTCGGGGACCCCGCGCCGGCGTTCAGCCTGCCTTCGGCCCAAGGCGGGACGGTCTCGCTGGGCGAGTTCCGTCGCAAGGCGGTGCTCCTGTACTTCAGCATGGGTTCGACTTGAACTGGCTGCATGCGGCAGGTAGTTGACCTGCAGAACAGCAAGGACTTCCAGGCCCTCGGGGTGGAGCTGCTCAGCATCTCCCCGGACTCGGTCCAGGCCTGGGCCAAGGCGGCTTCGGCTAGGGGCGTCCACACCCCCCTGCTCTCGGACCCGAGCAACCGGGTGGCCAGCGCCTACGGGGTGATGCGCTGGGGGATGGGCGGCGGAACCATGCCCGGGCACACCTTCGTGCTCGTTGACAGCACCGGCCGCATCAGCTGGATCCGCGACTACGGGGCGCCCGAGCACGGTGGCCTGATGTACGTGGCCCCGAAGGATCTGGTGCCCCTGGTGGCCGAGCACATGGGAGAGGCCTGATGCACCGCGCCCTCGACGACGGCCGGCGCTTCACCCTCCGGACGGCCTGTCTGGTGGGAGCCGTGGCATTCGCCCTGGCCGCCGGGGCGTGCTCGTCCCCGGCATCCCCGCCCTCGCCGCCCGGTGGGTCGCTCCTGCCATCCACCCCGACCGCGCTCCCCCAGTTCGACCCGGGACGCTTTCACCAGCTCCTGGCCCAGCTCCGAGGGAAGCCGGTCGTGGTCAACGTCTGGGCGTCCTGGTGCGGCCCGTGCATCGTGGAGGCCCCCGGCCTGGCCCGGATGGCCCGGGACTACCGGGGACGCGTCCAGTTCCTGGGCGTGGACGTCCTGGATCAGCGCGGTGCCGCCCAGGCCTTCATCCGCAAGTACGGATGGATCTATCCCAGCGTGTTCGATCCCACGGGGGCCATCCGGAACGACCTCGGGTTCGTGGGCCAACCGGTGACGGTCGTGCTGGATTCCTCCGGCAGGCGCGTCTTCACCTGGAGCGGCGCCCTCTCCGAATCGCAGCTGAGGAAGGAGCTGGACGGGGTTGCCTGATCCATCCATCGACGATGGGGGCTGGTCGCCAGACCAGACGGCCTTCACCTCGGCCCTGCGTGCGTTCTCGGCGGGGAACCAGGGGCCTTCGGTGAGCCGTCGGCAACTGCTCGGCGGACTCGGACTGACCCTTCTCGGTGCGGCGTGCACCCGCGCCGGCACTCCCGGCGCCTCGAGTCCCCCTCCAGGCTCGATCGACTCGCTCGTGGCCGGAGCCACCCAGGTGTCGGTCCTGGGCACGGGAGCCGACGCCCCGCCCATGAACCCCGGCAAGAACCGCCTCGGGCTGATCCTGGTGACGCCGCAGAACAGCGTCATCGAAGGCGGCGCCGCCCAGGTGTGGGTGGCCAAGGACACCAGGAGCAAGGCGATGGGTCCGCACGAGGCGCCCTGGTACGAGCTCACCGCCTATGAGAAGACGCACGACCGGTCCCCTCGGATCCCCCTGCCCGGCCTGTTCGCCACGGAGATCGAGCTGCCGGCCGCGGGGATCTGGAACGTGGGAGTGACGGTCGCGGCAGGGTCCCGTCCCTTCGCCGGGACCGGGGCGCTCCAGGCGATCAGCGGGGCGACCCCCGCCCAGCTCGGGTCCACGGCGATCCGGGTCCCGACCCCAGTGGCCACGTCGGTGGCCAAGATCAAGGAGATCTGCACCAGGACACCGGTCTGCGACATGCATTACGTCTCGTTGGAGGACGCGCTGTCCAGCGGCAAGCCCACGGTGATCTCCTTCGCCACTCCCCTGCTGTGCAGCACCAGGACGTGCGGCCCGGTGGTGGACGAGCAGCTGCTCGTGTTCGAACAGGCGGGGAGGGATAGGGCGAACTTCATCCACGTCGAGGAGTTCCTGCCGGGCAAGGACCTTCAACCGCCGTCGGCGACAGCGGAGAACCTGTCCCCAGCCTTCAAGGCGTGGGGCTTCGACACCGACCCCTGGCTACTGATCGCGGACAAGGACGGAGTGATCCGCTTCCGGTGCCTCGGGGTCATCGCCGCCGCCGAGATCCAACGCGCCATCGAGCCGTTGCGATGAGCGAGCCGGATACCGACGCCCCCGGCCGGCCGCAACGGGCCCCGCTGCCGCGATGGCTTCTCGTCGCGGCCGTGACGACACCGATCGTGCTCCTGGCCGTCATGGCCTTCGCCCTCCCGCGGCTCGGCGCTCCGCAGCCCTCGCGGCCGTCCGCCATCGGGGCCGCCGACTTCTCGGCCACACCGGTCCCCGAGGACCGCCCTGCCCCGATGTTCGACCTCCCCTCGCTCACCGGTCCCGGCTCCATCTCCCTTCGCTCGGGCAGCATCGTCGTGGTGAACATCTGGGCGTCGTGGTGCCCGCCGTGCCGTCAGGAAGCGCCCCAGCTGGAACAGGTGTCGACCAGGTACCGCTCCCGCGGCGTCCGGTTCATCGGGGTGGACCACCAGGACACCAGAGCGGGCGGTTTGTCGTTCGTACGGGAGTTCGGCATCACCTACCCCGTCGCCTTCGATCCTGGTGGAACGGTGGCTGCCCGGTACGGCGCGGTGGGGGTCCCCACGACTTTCGTCGTCGCACCCAACGGGCGGCTCGCCTACCGCTTCCTGGGCAAGACCACGGCGGCCATGCTGGCCACGACCCTGG
Organism: Actinomycetota bacterium; assembly: GCA_036395815.1. GTDB lineage: Bacteria > Actinomycetota > UBA4738 > UBA4738 > UBA4738 > DASWCX01. The sequence continues at coordinate 3,793 of DASWCX010000068.1, forward strand.
ACCGGCTCCTCGGCCGGTCGGGGTGAAGGCGAGGCCGATGCGACCCGTCCGGGACGCCTTGCCGCTCGGATTCCATACCGAGATGGCCGATCGAGGAGCCCGCCGGGCCCGCCGCGTCGCCGTCGGCGCTCTGGCCGCGTTGGCCGTCGTGGCGGTTCCGGGCGTGGCCAGCGCCCATGCCGTCCTGGCCTCCTCGCAACCTCAGGCCGGACAGAGGCTCGGCACCGCTCCCGGGGTGGTGGTGCTCGAGTTCACCGAGCCGTTGAACCAGAAGCTCTCCCGGGCGACCGTGACGGACCCGGCCGGGCGAGGGTTCAGGGGCGGGGTCACCGGGGGTCAGGAGATCCGAGTGCCGCTCACCACCAACGCACCCGGCGTTTACACCGTGGCGTGGGTGTCGGTGAGCACGCTGGACGGCCACGCCGTTCGCGGTTCGTT
>DASWCX010000069.1:0-1702 GCA_036395815.1 Actinomycetota bacterium
AGGGCAATCGCGGCACACATGCCCATCCCCACGATGGGAGCGGCCCTGTTGACGGTGTCGCTCAGATTCGGCCCCTCGACCGCGCCACGGAACAATGCGGTGTAGGCGGCGACCGGGTTGTACCCGGCGAACAGCATGAGGAGCGTCCCGGCCGCCACCCCGGCCACCACGGCGAGCAGGGCGGGGGAACGTCCCACTCCGCGGACCACCTTCCTCGCCCTCGACCAGACCTGGTTCCACCCCCCTCGGGGTGGGCCCTGGCCGGGAGCCATGAGGGGCGGCTCGGCCGCTCTCTTCTCTGCCGCGGGCTCCCTCACGACGCCACTCCGGCGGGAGTCCCGCCTGCCATCAGCAGCCCAAGCTTCCGCTCGCTCGCCTCGGCGGAGGGCATATCGGCCACGATCCGGCCCTCGAACGCGACCAGGATCCGGTCCGAGAGCGTCAGGATCTCCGAGAGCTCGGCCGACACGAGGAGGATGGCCCTGCCCTGGTTGCGGGCCTCGATGAGCCGGTTGTGGACGAACTCCGTCGCGCCGACGTCCAGGCCCCGCGCCGGCTGTTCGGCGATGAGGACCGGCCGCTCGTATTCGAGTTCCCTGGCAACCACGAGCTTCTGGACGTTGCCGCCGGAGAGCGTCCCGACGTTGGCCCGCGGACTGGCCGCTCGGACCCCGTACTTTCCGATCACGCTCCGGGCGTGGGCCATGATCGCCCGCCACTGCAACCGGCCACGACGGACGAACGGAGGCCGCCGATGGGAGCCGAATGCCATGTTCTCACTAACCTCCGCCGCCGGCGCCGTCCCTCGGTCGTAGCGGTCCTCCGGGATGTAGGCGAGCCCGGCCTCCCGGCGCTCGGCCACCGAGGCAGTGGTCACGTCGACTCCGCCGACGGCGATCCGCCCTCGCGTGACCTTCCGGAGTCCCGTGATGGCTTCGATGAGCTCGGACTGGCCGTTGCCCGCCACGCCGGCGATACCGACGATCTCCCCCTCACGGACGTTCAGGGAGGCACCATCGACCACCGTCAGGCCGCCTTCGTGGACGGTGACGTCCTCGCAGGAGAGCATCACCGCCCCCGGCGCAGCGGCCGCGCGGCGAGTCATTGGCTGGAGGTCTCGTCCTGTCAAGTGGTGGGTGATCTCCTCCGGCGTCGTCTCTCTGCGCTCGAGATCTGCCACCACCCGGCCGTCCCGGAGGATCGTGACCCGGTCGGCCAGGCGCATCACCTCCTGGAGCTTGTGGGTGATGAACACCACGGTCTTGCCGGAGGCGACCAGGTTTCGCAGGACCTCGAACAGGGCGTCCCGCTCCTGCGGCGTGAGCACGCCCGTCGGCTCGTCCAGGATCAGGATATCGGCGTTGCGGTAGAGGAGCTTCAGGATCTCCACGCGCTGCCGGACCCCCACCGGAAGGTCCCCCACTCGGACCCGGGGGTTCACCCGGAGCCCGAATCGCTCCGCCAGGCTGGCCACACCTCGGATCGCCTCGGTCCGGTCCACGAACCCGCCCCTTTGCGGCTCGGAGCGGTAGATGACGTTCTCGGCCACCGTCATCGACGGAAACAGCTTGAAGGACTGGTGCACCATCCCCAGGCCGGCCGCGATCGCATCGAGGGGGGACCGGAAGTGGACTCGTTCCCCCCTCACGTAGATCTCGCCCTCGTCGGGCTGATACAGCCCGTACAGGATGGACATGAGCGT
>DASWCX010000070.1:0-2128 GCA_036395815.1 Actinomycetota bacterium
CCGACGGGCGTCGTCACCGGCGCGTCGTGCAGCAGATCCGGGTCGCTCTCGGCCTCCCGGGCCACCTGGAGCATGGCGTTCGCGAACGCGGCCAGGGTCTCCTACGACTCGGTCTCGGTGGGCTCGACCATCATGGCCTCCTCCACCACGAGCGGGAAGTACACGGTCGACGGGTGGAACCCGAGGTCGATCATCCGCTTGGCCACATCCATGGCCCGCACGCCGTGGCGCCGCAAGGGCTTCGCCGTCGCCACGAACTCGTGCATGGGCCGGCCCCCGGAGAACGCCAGCGGGTAGGCCTCCCGGACCAGCGAGGCCAGGTAGTTCGCGTTCAGCACGGCCCGCTCGCTCGTCGCCTTCAGCCCGTCGCCCCCGTGCAGGAACACGTACAGGTACGCCCGGACCAGCACCCCGAAGTTCCCGTGGAACCCGTGGATGCGCCCGATCGAGTCCGGGCGGTCCCGCTCCAGCCGGAACGTCCCGTCCTCGGACCGCTCCACGACGGGAACCGGAAGGAACGGGACCAGCCGGTCCACCACCGCGACCGGGCCGGCGCCCGGCCCTCCCCCGCCGTGCGGCGTGGCGAACGTCTTGTGGGTGTTGATGTGGACGATGTCGAACCCCATGTCGCCCGGCCGGCACCGGCCCATGATCGCGTTGAGGTTGGCCCCGTCGTAGTACACGAGCCCGCCGGCCTCGTGGATCGTCTCCTCGATGCCCTCGATCTCCTCCTCGAACAGGCCCAGGGTGTTCGGGTTGGTCAGCATCAGGCCGGCGACGTCCGAGTCGACCAGCTTCTGGAGCGCGGAGACGTCCAGCAGCCCCCGGGCGTCGCTCGGCACCTGGACGACCTCGTACCCGGCCTGGGTCACGCTCGCGGGGTTCGTCCCGTGCGCGGAGTCGGGGATGATGACCTTCTTGCGGGGGTCGCCGTTCTTCGTGTGGTACCCCCGCATCAGCAGCAGCCCGGTGAGCTCCCCCGCGGCACCCGCCGGCGGCTGGAACGTGGCCCGGGCCATGCCGGTCAGCTCGCACAGGGCCCGCTCCAGCCGCCACATCAGCTCGAGGGCGCCCTGCACGGTGGACGCGGGCTGGTGGGGGTGCAGCCGCTGGAACCCGGGGATCGCCGCAGCGGTCTCGGCCGACTTCGGGTTGTACTTCATCGAACAGGACCCGAGGGGGTAGAAGCCCGTGTCGACGCCGTAGTTCTCCTGCGACAGCCGGGTGAAGTGGCGGACCAGGTCGCGCTCGGCCACCTCCGGCAACGCGGGGGGCTCGAGGCGCAGCGCGTCATCGGGCAGGTCGGCGTCGGGGACGTCCAGGTCCGGGAAGCTCCACGCCCGGCGCCCCGGCCGGGACTCCTCCCGGAGCGTCCCCTGGCCGGGGGGGCCGCTTCGCCGGACCGGCGCGCCCTGCCCGGCAGGGACCGCCGGCCCGTCCGGCGCGTCGCCCGAGCCCGGCATGGTCTCGCGGTCCTCCTCCGTCACGACAGCACCTCGCCCAGCGCCTCCGCGAACCCGTCGATCTCATCGCGGGTGCGGCGCTCGGTCACGGCCACCAGCAGCCCCCGGCCCTCCTCGTCCTCGAGCGGCACGCCGGCCAGGAACCCCCGGCCCACCATGTCCTCGACCACGTCGGTCGCCGGCCGGGGCAGGCGCACGGCGAACTCCTTGAAGAACCTCGCCCCCGGGTGCAGGAGCTCGACGCCCGGCACGTCGGCCAGCCGCTCGGACGCATACCCGGCCTTGGCGGCGCACTGATGGCCGAGCTCCTCCAGCCCGCGCGGGCCCAGCCAGGCCAGGTACACGGTCGCGGCCACCGCCATCAGGGTCTGGTTCGTGCAGATGTTCGACGTGGCCTTCTCCCGGCGGATGTGCTGCTCCCGGGCCTGCAGCGTCAGCACGTAGCCGGTCTGTCCCCGTACGTCGAGCGTCTCCCCCACGATGCGCCCCGGCATGCGACGGACGTCCTGCATGCGGGCGGCGATGACGCCGAGGTACGGCCCGCCGTAGCTGAGGTGGTTGCCGAGGGACTGCCCCTCCGCGACCGCGATGTCGGCGCCGAGCTCTCCGGGCGGGGCCAGGACCCCGAGCGACAGCGGGTCGAAGATCTGGATGGCCCGCGCTCC
>DASWCX010000071.1:0-2316 GCA_036395815.1 Actinomycetota bacterium
GAGGATGTGCTCGGTCCCGATGTAGTTGTGGTTCAGCATCCTCGCCTCTTCCTGGGCGAGGACCACGACCCGTCTCGCGCGATCCGTGAAGCGCTCAAACATATCTATCGTCCTCCGGGCCGCGCCGCGGCCCGCCTGTTGATGCGTGCCCTCGAGATCTGGGGACCACGTCCTCCCCCGGGGGCGAAGAAGGCGCCCCGGCGACGCTTTCCGCGCCCAGAGCGCCCTCCACGGTCGATTTTATACCCCGGGCCCGATTTCCAATCCCCCACCCGACCGGTCCGGTCGTCCGGGTGCGGCGCGCGCTCCGTATCATGCTCCCCGGTCCTCCCTCCGGCCTCGCCATTCCCCTCCAACAAGTTATTCGGTCGGTCCGTTCCCGGAGATTACCCCGGGGGTGTGACGAATGGAAGGAAACCCAGGTCGCGACGGGGAGAAATGGCCTTTCGGCGGAGCCCCCCGTCAGTGCAATGGGTCCTTCGGCTTCGAGACGATGCCGTACCGCGACTCCCAGTAGTAGGACCCCGGTTGGTTCTTCCCCCACCCCGGGAAGAACACCGGACGGTCCTGGTCCAGGATGTCGTCCCGCCGGCCGTCGTAGGTGAACGTCCGCATGACCGGCCGCCACAGGTCGGGGTCGGTCCGGCTCTGCCATGGATCGAGGCGCTCGTTCGGGCCCGGGACGGCGAACAGGCCCAGCTCGTCGCGGGGGAGGAACAGATGGTCGTCGGGCCCCAGGTCGATCGGGAACCCCGAGAAGACCGCGTCGTGGATGCCCTCGAGCGCCGAGACCAGGGCTCGGCCGCCCCTCAGGCCGTCACGGTCCAGCGCGTACGCCAGCGCCTGGATCGCGTCGTAGCCCTCCTGCTCCAACCCGTTCGGGGGAGGGCCGGCAAACGCCTCGAACGAGGCCATGAAGGCTCTCACCCGGCGGATGGGCTGGGCCCAGCCGGCCCACGTGTACGGGTAACAGGCGGTGGTCCCGGCTGGGGGTTGGTCAAAGCCTTCAACCGGCGCCAGCAGCGACTCGCCGCCGCTGATCCGGGGCGGATGCCCGCTCACCAGAGATGCGGCCTCGGCATGGGCGTCGTAGGGAGTCCCGAACACGATTGCGGCGTCCGCGCTCGACGCGGGCTTGGACGGAGGCCTTACCCCGGCGGGAGGCGTGAGATACGACCCGGAGAGGCTCCCGCCCCAGTACTCGAGCCACTGCCCTGTGGACGCCGCAGCCGCCGAGGCCTCCGGCCCCGACCCCACGAACACGATGTCCTTGGCCTTGCGGTCCGTCACGAGGTACCTGGCAATGACCTTCGCCTGCCATGCCCACGGGATCGTCGTCTGGAACACCTGGGGGAACATCTGCCGGCTCGTATACAGGTCGCCGCCCAGCAGAACCACCGGCGTGCCGGCCTGGGCGAACCGCTCCCGAAGCGGAGAGAGCGCCGGGCCCGGACCCACGTAGAGGATGGCGGTGGCCCCCGCGTCGAGCAGGCTCCCGATCTCCCGCGTCGATCGGTCCTGGTCTCCCCCGTCGTCGTGGAGCCGGAGCTGGAGCGAGCGCCCCCCGGCACCGCCCCGGTCGTTCAGGACCTGGACGGCGAGCCGCATGCCGTCCAGGTAGGTCTGGTCGTTCGCGGCATCGGGGCCGTCCCTGGAAGCAACCGTGGCCGCCACCACGTCGAGGTACAAAGGTGGGCCCGCCGAAAGCGACGGTGAGGCCGTCGGCTGGAGCGGCGCGGGCGAGGCGGACGGCACGATCCGGGCCGAGCTTCCCGTGCAGGCCCCGGCCAGAAGGAGCAATGCGAGCAGGACGAACCGGACCCTCATGGGCTTCCTGAGGCTAACGTACGCTCAGCCCGTTCGCCCGGTTCTCGACGACGGCCGTTGAGGAACGGGCAGCGCGACCGAGGGTTAGGCTTGCGGAGCCAAGGAACGAAGGAGGAAGCCGAACCCATGCGCACCGCATCAGCCATCGCCGCCGCAGGGTTTCTCCTCGCGGTGGACCTGACAGCCCCCATGGTGGCGGCGGCGCCCGTCGCGCCGACCGTCAAGGCCACGGACCTGGGCGTGGTTCGGTGGAACCCCGCGATCAAGGGCCGCGACGGCGGCTACAGCGGCCTGGTAGGCGGCCGCTCGGTGTGGGTGTTCGGCGACACCATCCTGTCGGTGCCGGGGACGGACGGCGACTCGTGGTCCGACAACACCGTCTCGTCCACCGACGACCTCGACGGGAGCGATGGCATCCGGCTGCCGCAGGACTTCACGGATTCAACGGGCGCCCCCGTGGAGTTCATGCCCCTGACCAGGCAGGAGGCC
>DASWCX010000072.1:0-6823 GCA_036395815.1 Actinomycetota bacterium
CGAACCTTCCACCGGTGATCCGAGCCCCCTCGAGGGCCAGCCGCAGCAGGGCAAGTGTCTCCGCCGAAACCCGTACGGGCCTGCCGGCCGCCTCGTTGAGCCGGCTGATCTCGCTATCCGGCCGGAACCGGCTCCACCGCCGCTCGAGGTCGTCGACCAGCTCGCGAGCCGTCTCCAGGTGGTCCACCGAACCACCCGTCAGCACCACATGCACGTCCGTCCCCATCGCGGGGAACCGGGCCTCAGCTTGCATCGGTGGTGGTCGTTGCCGACTGGCCCGAGGACGTGGTCGCGGCCGTGGCCGACCAGGACGTCGAGGCGGTGGAGACCGAGCTGCTCGTGGCGGAGCTCGAACCCTTCGCCGCGGCGGTCGCGGTGGCCGCCCTGAGGGCCATGTTCGTCCCGAGACCGAGGAACGCGGTGACGCTGAGGGCCGCGGCCACGACGCGGGCGCGAGCCGCGGCGTGACGCCGACGAGGCCGGCGACTACGGGGCGGGCGCGCCGGCGCCCGGCTGGATCGTTTGCGGTTGTCCATGACGACCTCCCTGTCGAATCTGTCGAATCCGGCGGCGGACACGGGAGGCATCCTGCGGCTCGGTGCTGAACTGGACCTCGGAGGCGGCTGTGAATCCGCTGGGACTCGCCGCGAGGCCCAGGTTCACAGGCCATTCCCATCCCAACTTCAGGCCGGGCCCAGCCGCCCGCCCTTGGATGGCCCCGTCGGTTCGATCCCGGTTCACCCCGTAGAGGAGGAGTTCATGTTCTTCACGTATGTGGCTCGCGAGCTTCGCCGCAGACGAAGGCAAGCCTTCGTCGTGGCCCTGGGCCTGGCCCTAGGCATCGGGCTGGTCGTCACCGTCTCGGCCATGGCCGCCGGGGTCCGGACGGCCCAGTCCAAGGTCCTGAAGTCGCTGTACGGCGTGGGGACCGACGTGACGGTGACGCAGGCGCCCGCCGGTGGCACCGGAGGGCCGGCCCGGTTCGGGCTCACCGCGCCGAACCAGGCCCGGCAGGGGAAGGGATTCTCTCACGACGACATCCTCCAGAGCCCTGGACTGGGAACGATCCCGGCCACCCGCGTATCCACCATCTCCTCCCTGTCCGGCGTGAGGTCGGCGGCCGGTGCGCTCTCGCTGATCTCGATCCACGCCGAAGGGAAGTTCGCCGACTTCGGCCAGGCCCCGCGGGGGACCGGGTCGGCCAACGGCTCCACACCGGCGGTGCAGCCCTCGATCGCCCCGATCAAGGTGACCTCCTACTCGGTCACCGGCGTCGACGTGACGAACACGGCCGTGGGGCCGCTCTCGGGGGCGCGCATCACCGCCGGGAGGTACTTCGCCTCGGCCGAGACGGACGCCAAGGTGGCCGTGGTGGATTCGAGCTACGCGAAGCAGCACAAGCTGTCGGTGGGGTCGACCCTCACCATGGGCGGGACGAAGTTCACGGTCATCGGGATCGCCACGTCGCCCACCGGGGGCCAGCCGTCGAACGTCTACGTCCCGCTGGCCCGGGCCCAGAAGCTGGCCGGCGAGTCGGGGAAGGTCAACCGGATCTACGTCAAGGCCACCAGCGCGTCGAACATCGCCGCCGTGAAGGCCGCGATCGAGAAGGTGCTCCCAAAGGCCACGGTCACCACCGCAGACGACCTCGCGTCTCAGGTCACCGGGTCGCTGTCCAGCGCGGCGAGCCTGTCGCGGAACCTCGGGACCTGGCTCGGGATCGCCGCGCTCGTCGCGGCGTTCGCCGTGGCCAGCCTGCTCACGATGTCGGCGGTGGGGAGGCGGGTCCGCGAGTTCGGGACCCTGAAGGCCCTCGGCTGGCGCAGCCGAAGGGTGGTGGGCCAGGTCATGGGGGAAGCCATGGCCCAGGGGATCCTGGGAGGGATCCTAGGGATCGGGATCGGCGTGGGCGGCGCGGTCCTGATCTCGAAACTCGCCCCGAGCCTGACGGCCACCGTGGGCGCGGCGGCCACCGGAGCCCCGGTGACCGGGACCGGGGTGACCGGAGCCGGTCCGGGAGGTCCCCTCGGGCAGGCCGTGGCCTCGGCGTCGCACACCGTCAGCGTCCCGCTCACCGCGCCGCTCTCCTTCGGCCTGTTCGCCCTGGCCATCGGGCTGGCGCTGGCGGGCGGCCTCCTGGCCGGCTCGCTCGGCGGGTGGCGGGCCGCGCGCCTCAGGCCGGCCGAGGCCCTGCGCCGGGTGGACTGACTTCGCGGAACAGGACGGCACGAACGCGACCATCGACCAACTGAAGAGGGAGGTACCGGAGATGTATGAGCTGAAGGGCGTGACGAAGACCTACCGGAAGGGCGGCGCCAGGATCACGGCCCTCCAGGAGGTGAACCTCACCATCGCCGAGGGAGAGTTCCTGGCCGTCCAGGGACCGACCGGCCAGGGGAAGACGACCCTGCTGCAATTGCTGGGCGGCCTGGACCGGCCCACCTCGGGATCGGTGGTGTTCGAGGGTAGGGACCTGGCCACCATGCGGGAGGGCCAGCTGACGGAAGTACGGAGCCGCAGCTTCGGCTTCGTGTTCCAGACGTTCAATCTCATCCCCACGCTCACCGGCCAGGAGAACGTGGAGTCGGCGCTCGTTCCGCTGCGGATGCCAGCATCGAAGCGCCGCGAGCGCGCTCGAACCGCGTTGGCGGACGTGGGCCTGGCCGACCGGGCCGCCCACCTTCCGCTGGAGCTCTCCGGTGGGGAGCAGCAGCGGGTGGCCATCGCCCGTGCCCTGGTCCGGAACCCGAACGTGATCCTGGCCGACGAACCCACCGGTAACCTGGACGAGGGAACACGAGACGAGATCATCGGGCTCCTGGAACGTCTGTGGGCGGATCGGGGGCAGACCCTGGTGATCGTCACTCATGACAGCGGGATCGCCCGAAGGGCCCCCAGGACCGCGTGGATCCGGGAGGGCCGGCTGAGCGTCCAGGACTCGGCCGAGCCCGCCGCGAGGAGGTGAAAACTCCAGGCGGGTGGCGGTTCGTCACGCTGGCGGATACCCGCCGCCCGCCGCGCTTCACGCGAACCGACCATAATTCGAAGGGCAACGGCCAAGGGGTCGGGCCGGGGGGGAGCCCGCTCGGAGGGTGAGGAGGAGGCTGCACGTGCGAACGGCTCAAGCCGAGTTCGCTGACCTCGACCATCTGGACGTCGCCGTCGTCGTCACCGATCTGGAGGGCGTGATCACCGCCTGGAACCCGGCGGCCGAGTCCCTCTACGGCTGGTCGCTCGAGGAGGCGGTCGGGAGGAGCGTGGCAAAGCTCCTCGTTCCGCGCTCGGGGGACGGCGGCTCCAGCCGGATCCTGCGGCTCCTGCTCTCTCGCCAACCCGGAGAGGACGAGATCGAAGTGGTCCGCAAGGACGGGACCGTGGTCCCCGTCTACGTCTCCGTTTCACTCCTGTACGACGGGTCCGGGCAACCGGAACGGATCGTCGCATTCGGATTCGACGTGACCGAGCGAAAGCGTGCCGAGCGTAGGCTGGCCGTGCAGTTCGGCGTGACCAGCGCGCTGGCGGGGTCGGCCACCCTGGCCGAGGCCGCCCCGAGCATCCTGCGGGCCATCTGCCAGACCGTCGGGTGGCGGCTGGCCACCATGTGGCGGGTCGACCACGGTGCCGGGGTCCTGCGGTGCGTCGACGTGTGGCCGTCGGACGACCCGGAGCTGGACGAGTTCACCCAGATGACCCGGAGGAGGCCGTTCGAGCCGGGGGTCGGGCTCCCCGGGCGGGTGTGGTCCACGGGGAAGCCTCACTGGATCCCGGACGTGGCCCTCGACGACAACTTCCCGCGGGCCTCCGCCGCCGGGCAGGCGGGGCTGCGCGGCGCGTTCGGCTTCCCCCTCATGCTGGGAGACCTGGTCCTGGGGATGATCGAGGCCTTCAGCCCCAAGATCGAGGAACCGGACGAGCGCCTGCTGGAGCTGATGGCCGCCATCGGGAGCCAGATCGGCCAGTTCATCGAGCGGAGGGAGGCGGAGGAGGCCGTCCGGGTCAGCGAGGCCCGGAAGCGAGCCATCCTGGAGGCCTCCCTCGACTGCATCATCGCCATGGACGGCGAGGGGAGGATCACGGAGTTCAACCCTGCCGCCGAGCGGACCTTCGGATACACGCGGAGCGAGGTCCTGGGGCGGGAGCTGGCCGAGATGCTCATCCCTCCTTCGCTCCGCGAGGGCCACCGGCGGGGGCTGGCCCGCTACCTGAAGACCGGCGAGGGCCCCATCCTCGACCGGCGGTGGGAGTTCACGGCCGTTCGGCGGGACGGATCGGAGTTCCCCGTCGAGCTGGCGGTGACTCGGGTGGACCTGCCGGGGTGGGCGCTGTTCGAGGGCGCGCTCCGCGACATCACCGACCGCAGGCAGGCCGAGGAGGACCGCGGGCGCCTGCTCCAGGCGGAGCGTATCGCCCTGGAAGAGGCCGAGTCGTCCCGCCGGCGCCTCGCCTTCCTGGCCGAGGCGAACACCGTGCTGGCGTCCTCGCTCGACTTCGCCGCCACGCTGACCGCGCTGGGCCGGCTCGCCGTCACCCTCCTCGCCGACATCTGCCTGATCGACGTCCTGATCGCCGACGGCTCGATCCGCAGGATGGCCGCGGTTCACGCCGACCCGGAGCTCCAGCCCCTGACCGATCAGCTGCTCGAGCGGTACGGCCCGCTCCCTGGGGGGCCCCATCCGGCCGTGGCGGTCATGGAGACCGGAAAGCCGGCGTTCTCTCCGGTGATGACCGAGCAGTTCCTCCGGAAGACCACCAGGGACGAGGAACACTTCCGGCTGACCCAGGAGCTGGGCTTCCAGTCGTACATCTGCGTCCCGCTCATCGCCCGGGAGCGCATCCTGGGCACGATCACGCTCGTCTCCACCGATCCGGACCGGCGCTACGGCCCGGCCGACGTGGCGGTGACCGAGGACCTGGCGAGGCGAACCGCGCTGACCGTCGACAACGCCCGCCTGTACGAGGCCCAGCAGGGGGCTCGGATGGCTGCCGAGCGGGCGGCCGAACGGACGGCGGTGCTCCAGGCGGTCACCGCCGCCCTGGCCGAGGTGCTCACCCCGGAGGACGCCGCCGATGTCATCGTGCAGCGGGCCATCGACGCGTTCGGGGCCAACGCCGGCGCGGTGGCGGTGCCCAACGCCGACGGCGAGCGCCTCGAGCTCCTCAGCTGGCGCGGATACAGGGAAAGCAGCATGCGAGCATGGACCACCTTCCCGGTGGACAGCCCGATGCCGATGGCCGAGGCCGTCCGAACCGGGCAACCGCTGTTCATCGGGACCCGGGAGGAGTTCGCGTCGCGATACCCGGATGTCACCGACCGGGACCCGGGGAACCACGCCCTAGCCTGCGTCCCGTTGTCGTTGAAGGGAAGAGCAGTGGGCGCCATGTCACTCACCTTCGCCGGACCACGGGACTTCGATCCGGAGGACCGCGGGCTCCTCCTCGCCGTGGCCCGCCAGGGAGCGCAGGCCATCGAGCGCGCCAGAGCGTACGACGCCGAGCGCGCCGCCCGGTCGGAGGCGGAGGCCGCGCGGCAACGGCTGGCCTTCCTGGCCGAGGCCAGCAGCGTCCTGGCGAGCGAGGTCATCGACTACGAGGCGACCCTCCAGACCGTGGCCCGCCTGGCCGTGCCCGAGTTCGCCGACTGGTGCGAGGTCGATCTCGCCGGCGAGATGGGATCGATCGAGCGGGTGGCCCTGGCGCACGTGGATCCGGAGAAGGAGCGGCTGGGCGCCCAGCTCAGCGAACGCTACCCCCTGGACCCTGACGCTCCCAGTGGCGTGGCGAACGTCCTTCGGACCGGTCGGTCCGAGCTCATCGAGGAGATCACCGAGGAGATGCTGCGCGAGCGGGTCGAGGATCCCGATCTGCTCGGGATCCTCAGGGATCTCGGCCTTCGATCCGCGATGACCGTGCCTCTGATCGCCCGAGCCCGAACCATCGGGGCGATGTCGTTCGTGACGGCCGAGTCTGGACGCAACTTCGGGCCGGCCGACCTCCAGCTGGCGGAAGAGATCGCCCGCCGGGCGGCCCTGGCCGTCGACAACGCGCGCCTGTACCAGGAGCGGAGCTACGTCGCCCGTACGCTCCAGCAGAACCTCCTGCCTCCCAAGCTCCCCACCATCCCCGGGATCGACCTGGCCGCCTTGTACCGCCCGTCCGGCGAGGGAACGGAGATCGGGGGCGACTTCTACGACCTGTTCCAGACCACCGACGGAGCGTGGGCCGTGGCGATCGGCGACGTCTGCGGAAAGGGGGCCGACGCGGCCTCGGTGATCGGCCTGGTCCGGTACACGGTGCGAGCCGTCGCCATGCAGGAACAGCGCCCCAGCCGGGTCCTCACCACCTTGAACGAGGCGCTGCGGCAGCAGATCGTGAACGAGCGGTTCTGCACCGTTGCCTACGCCCGGGTCCGAAGCTCGAACGGTAAGGTTCGCCTGACGATCTGCTGCGGAGGCCACCCGCTGCCCCTGGTCCTTCGAGCGGACGGCTCGGTGGAACGGGTCGGCCGGCCCGGCACGCTCCTCGGCGTGTTCCCCGACCCCGAGCTCACCGACGAGGTGGTCGATCTGGAACCCGGCGACGCCATCGTGTTCTACACCGACGGGGTCACCGAGGAGCGGATGGGTGAGCGGATATTCGGCGAGGAGGGCCTGGCCTCGGTGCTGGAGGCGTCCTCCGGTCTCGACGCCCAGGCCATCGCCCGGGCGATCGGCTCGGCCGTGGAGAGCTTCCGGCCCCACCAGCCCCGGGACGACATGGCCATCCTCGTCCTCCGGGTCAAAGCCTGACTGGCTCATGCATGGGAGGAAGAAGTCCCTCCACGGTG
>DASWCX010000073.1:0-2695 GCA_036395815.1 Actinomycetota bacterium
GAGGCGCACCGGCGGGTCGCCGAGCTGGGCCGGGAGGTCGAACTGCGAGAGGGCGACGCCCAGGCCCTGGAGTTCGCCGATGATCGGTTCGACACCGTGGTGTTCAGCCTGTGCCTGTGCTCGATCCCTGATGACCGGCGAGCGGTGGCCGAGGGCATGCGGGTCCTGAAGTCTGGCGGACGCATGCTGCTCCTCGAGCACGTCCGGAGCCCCTCGCCGGTGGTGCGGGCGGGCCAGCGGCTGGTCGAGCCGCTCACGCTGCGATTCCAGTCCGACCACCTGACCCGCGAGCCCCTCGAGCACGTGAGGTCGGAAGGCATGGAGATCGAGGAGGTTCACCGGTGGGCGTGGGGCATCATGGAGCGGGTCTCCGCCCGCAAGCCCGAGTAGCCAGGTCCGCCTCATGGCTTATCCGGTCGGCGCGGTGATCGAGAAGGGCGCGTCGAAGTCGTAGTACCGGTCGTTCATGAAGTGTCCCGAGGCCCGCATCTCGGCCCGGAGGACGAGCCCCTGCGGGTCGATCCACAGCCGGAACCAGATCGGTGTTCCCTTCTGTCCTCCGGCGAAGGAGACCAGCGTGGTCTGGACGCCGTCGACGCGCTCACTGCCGACGATCCGGGGGGCGACGAAGGGCTTGAAGTAGTCCCAGATGAACGACGGCACCGGGATCGACGGCCCACCCGGCTGGACCTGCCACGCTGCACCCGGCTTCTCCTTTATATAGCGGGTATCTGCGATCCAGACCGTCTTGGATTGCTCGACGGTGGATTCCATCCGGTTCGGCGCCTGGAACGCGTACTGGCTGGGTATTGTGGCCAGGCCCGAGGAGAGCGTCTCGAACAGGCGGTACGTCTGGAGCTGATGGATCCTGGCCTGAGCGTGCTGAAGGAGGGCGGATCCGTCCGGTGCGGGGAGCCTCGGGATCTCGAACATGGCCTTTCCCCCTTTCGACCCGGCCACGGTGACGGCCACGGTCTCATTCCCCTGGAGTTCCAGGGTGGCCCGGCGGCACGTGTCCCCGCAGTCCACGAGGGACGACGTCCTGCCTCTTGCTGTGATCGTGGCCGAGAGATCGGCGGCGGCCCGGTTGCCCTCGAGCGGGAGCAGATAGATGACGGCCTGGTTCGGCCCCGGCCGGGCCGGATGGAGGGTCAGACCGACAAGGACCTGCCCGGCATGACTTCCCATCGTCAAATCGCCGGGCCCGGGCAGGGCCGACTCAGAGGGCGTGGCCTGACGGGCCGCCTGCTCCTCCACCAGTCTGCTGGGAGGGATGGGGAACGCGGCCAGGATTGCCGCCGCCGCCACCACGGCGATCGCCAATGTCCCTTCGAACCGCAGGTGGGGGCGCCGCTGTCGCCACGCCAGCACCGACAGGGGGACCATCAGGGCCACCAGGCCGATCTTGACCAGGAGGACCTGTCCGTACGAGGAACTCACCAGGGCGTGTGCGGTGCCCAGCTCCTGGATGGCCTGGATCGCGCCGAACCCGACGGTGACGGTGAACGAGGCCAGGGCGGGCGGGGAGAACCGAACCAGCAGTGCTCGGCCGGTCTCCGAGCGCCAGCCCCCTGGAGGACTCTGGGTGGCCAGCGCCAGGATTCCCCCGGCCCACACGCCAGCGGCGAGCAGATGGAGGGCGTCGACGGTGATGCTCCACCAGGCGGGGTGGATGGCCGCGCCGTGGCCGGAGGCGGCGAGCGCTCCGATCGCGGCGGCCACCACAAGCCAGAGGGTGGGAGCTCCGACGACGGCGGCCAACAGGGCCAGCGCCTCCAAGCCCAGCCTGGATAGCCGGGCCACTCCGGGAAGCCCCGTGGTCAGATAGTTCCCCAGCGCCGGGAGGGAGGCCGAACCCGCCGCCGAGAACGCCTCGGAGGCCACTACGGCGATGCCGCTCGCCAGGGCCACGGCGAGCGGGAGCACCAGTCGAACTCGAACCCACTCGAGCTCGGTCCGCCCCCGGGCCAGCCGGCGCAGGAGCATCATCCCCACGGCTAGGAGCAGCGCGAGGTACTCGACCCACCGGAGGAGGCCGATCGTCAGGTCGCCTGCCCGGGGCGAGGTCTGGGCGGTCTCCACCGCGCCACCGCTGGGGGAGACGCCCACCCCGAATTGGAACGAGCCCCGCACGGCGTGGCCGTCCAGCGTGCTCACCGACACCCACTCCACGGTGTACACACCGGGTGCGTTGGTGGTGAGCGGGACACGGATCTCCTGACCCCCGGTGACCCCGCCCCTGAACCCTCGCCCGGCGGGGTCCGTCACGGTCGCCCGGGAGAGCTTCTGGTTCAACGGCTCGGTGAACTCGAGCACCACCACCCCGGGAGCGGTGCCGAGCCTCTGTCCGGCCTGAGGTTGCGAGGAGGCCAGGACGGCGTGGGCGCTGGCCACGCCCGGAACCGCCACGACGGCCAACGCGGCCAGCGCGCAGACGGCGACGCGGCGGGCCCGGCGGGCTCTTCGATCGGCCATCTCGGTATGGAATCCGAGCGGCAAGCCGTCCCGGACGGGTCGCATCGGCGATGCCTTCACCCCGACCGGCCAAGGAGCCGGTCCAGGATCGTCGCCAGCATGGCCGCAGTGGTCTTTCCCAGGAAGCGGTAGGCGGTCCGCCCATCGGGTGCGACGACGAAAGTCGTGGGGATCCCCACCGCACCGTAGCGGGCTGCCACCGTTCCGCCAGGGTCGAACG
>DASWCX010000074.1:0-2310 GCA_036395815.1 Actinomycetota bacterium
GACGAGCCCACCGACCCCGAGAACGTAGGCGACTGGCAACTCTGGTACCGGGTCGCCCGTCTAGCCTCGGACGGCGCTCCTCTCGTTTCCACCGCGGCCGGAGACCCACGCCGTCGGTCAAGAAGAACGGGCTCGGGTGCATCCCTGAGGAGCGTGTGCATCGCTCGCACGCCTTCTTGCACGGAGCTGGCCGACCCGTCGAATGCGAAGTAGCGCTCCGATGCGGACGAGCGGCCAGACAGCCGAGGTGCCGAGGTACTCGAAGGCCCGTCAGTGAACAGAAGCCTCGCCGGGCCAACGGCCATCCCAGACCAATTTCTCGTCTGGAGGACCGCACGACTACACTCAGCCTCGGGCAACGAGGGGATGCGGGGGATCTGATGGCGTGGGTGCTCGCCGGCGTAGTCGCCCCGATGCAGAAGAATGATGAGGCCGCCGCATTCGCCGGCCGCGTGTGGTTCGGCGACGATGGCGCTGTCGTCGATGTGACTGCTCGGGGGGAAGCCAGCCCTACGGGATTCGATGGCGCCCGTCGCGTGGGCGTGGGAAACGCCGTGATCTATCCGGGGCTCGTCGATCTGCACTCCCACCTCGGATACAACACGCTGCCGCTGTGGTCCGACCCGGCTCGAAACACCCCATACATGCACCACGACAGCTGGCCGGGGGAGGACGGCTATCCGCAGCTGGTGTCCTGGCCGGCGTGGACCTTGCTGGAGCGTGTCCCGGAGTGCGTGCTGGCCTACGTCCAGGTCCGGGCCCTGGCCGGAGGGACGACCAGCATCCAGGGGTGGCCCAACGTGAGCCGCCAGCCCGTGAACACCCTGGTGCGATGTATCGACGACGATCCGATCGGATCGCTCGACGACCCGGTGATGGTGTCCGCGCTGACCCAGACCACCGATCAACTCGCCGGCCGGGCCAGGAACCTGTCGGCGGGACGGACGTTCGTGTACCACTGCGCGGAGGGTCGGCCCGGGGCCATCGTGACCCGAGAGTTCGACGACCTCGCGGCCACGGGCTGCCTGCAGCCGGGCCTGGCAGCCATCCACTGCTCGGCGCTGGATCCCTCGCACTTCGCCAGATGGAAGAAGGCGAGCGGACTCGCGCGGGGCCCGGTCGGGGCTGTGGTGTGGTCCCCGTTCTCGAATCTGTGGCTGTATGGCACCACCACCGACATCGCCGCGGTGCGTTCCAACCGGGTGGCGGTTTGCCTAGGAACGGACTGGGGCCCCTCCGGGACCAAGAACCTCCTCGGGGAGATCAAGGTCGCCCGTTTGTGGAGCGACCATCAGGGCTGGAGCTTGACGGACCACGACCTGGTCCGGATGGTCACCGCCGCCCCCGGAGACGCCCTCGCCCGGGCCTGGAGCCAGCCCGTGGGGAGGCTGGTCCCCGGAGGGCTCGGCGATGCAATGGTCATCGCCAGGCGGGCCGCCGATCCGTGGACCAACTTGGTGTCGGCTCGCGAGTCCGACGTCCTCCTGGTAGTGGTGGGCGGACGGGCCCGGTACGGCACGTACGACCTCATGCGCGCCGCCGGCGAGCACGCCACCTCGAGCATCCCCCTTGGTCGACACGTGCGGCGGGTCACCTTGGTCCTCCCCGGCACGAAGGATCAGGTGTGGGCGTGGAGTGACCTCACCGCCCGCCTGGACGCGGTCCGGGCGGACGCCGCCCGCCGGCCGCCGAGCGGGCCCGCTGGGGTTCGAAGGCTACGCCTCCCGGACCGATTGCCGCTCGCCGGAGACCCGCCCGGAACACCGCCCATCGCCGCCAGGCCGGACATGCCGGCGGCCCCGGCCCAGGTCGCAGGCCCTCCGCCGAAGGGGGTCACCGTGAACATCCCACCCATCGAAGGGCTGTACCACAGCCTCAGCTGGTTCAGAACCCTCAAGGGACGGGGGTTCCATGGCGGCGCCCTGGATGCCCTGGCCGGCTTCTATCGCTAGGGAGACGCTGGTGGCCGACGGTGCCGACTTCCGGAAATCCCAGAAGGGAAAGGCGCTCCAGGAAGCCTACTGGGCGCACGCCCGGCGGAGGACAGCCCGACGACGGGCGCACCGCGGCGCCGCCCCTACAGAGGCACGCGCACCCGCGAGGGGCGCAGCCAAGCCCCGCCGTCCCGTCCCCCAGCTGAGCGGGAGCGACCGCCTCCAGATCGTGAACAGCTTCATCGCGCTGCTTGGGGGCCTCTACACCCACCTGCCTTTGAAGCGAGCCATGTACGCGATCGACCCGCTGCAGCGACTCAGACTGCTGGCTCGCCGCGCCGCCGACATGGAGGAGTCAGCCTTCCATCACGAACTG
>DASWCX010000075.1:0-2087 GCA_036395815.1 Actinomycetota bacterium
TTACGATCACCGCGCACGACGGCGACCACGCCGTCCTGGGCAGCGTCGTCGTCACCGCCACCTGGCAGGGCGGCACCTCCGCGACGTGCACGACCGGTGCGAGCGGTGACTGCTCGGTCAGCAGGCAGTTCCAGAACTCCAGGACGAGCGTGTCGCTCACGGTGACCAACCTGTCCAAGGCCGGCTACACGTACCAGCCCTCGGCCAACCACGACCCGGACGGCGACAGCAACGGCACCACCATTAGCGTGAACAAGCCGGCCTGACCGATCGCATCACCCGACCGGCCTGACCGATCAGGTACCCCCGACGGGCCGGGCCTCGAGCCTCGGCGCGTGCGCCCGCTCGAACCGTCCGAACACGGCCACCAGTCCGGCCAGGATCACCGCCGGCACCAGCTCCCACACGACCCGTTCCATCCACCAACTCGCCGTGCTGTCGACCTGGTGCCCGAACCCGAGCGGCCAGAGCAGGAGGATGGCGATCAGGTACGCGGTCATGTGCCACAGGAACAGCGTCATGATCATGCTGTTCACGAAGATCGTGGACTTCCACGGCCCCGGCCGCTCCAGCCACCGTGACAGCCGCGCCCGGAGCAGCATCGCCGCGCCGATCGACCAGATCCCGCCGAGCATGAAGCACACCGTCGGCGGATACGCGTTGGAGATAGGCTCGGTGTCGGTGCCCAGCAAGCTCTTCGGGTAATAGCCGATTGACGGGAACCAGTCGAACCGAGCCTCGCCGAACAGCCGGAACAGCCAGGGGTTTGTCAGCAGCACGAGGCCCCCCAGGCCCACGGCCACCATGGTCCAGAAGGCCCACCTCGGCTGGGCCGGCAGGCGCCCGTCGGCGTAGAAGAACCCCAGCTGGTGCGGGAGCAGCAGGACGAAGGCGACGTTGAACCACCGCACCCCGGGATGGGCGAACCCGAAGCCGATCACGTCCGCAGCGGTGGTCCCGGCGACCATGGCCGCCGGGACCCACAGACCGAACCGGCGGTGCAGCCGGATCAATGCCGGGGCGATGGCCACCACGACCATGTACACGCCGAGGAACCACAGCGGCCCGAACGGGATCGTGGCGCCCGGCGGCCTCATGCCTCGAAGGAGCCTCGTGCCACCCCACAGCGTCGGGCCGGCGGGCTTCCCGATGTCGGCGACGTGCAGGAACATCTGGATCACGGTCCACACGCCCAGGAACACCAGCGACGGCTTCAGCAGCCGAATCTCCCGGTCCTTCACGAACGACCACGCGGATCCCTCACGACGCTCGCGCGCCTGGAACGTGACCATGTTGGAGAACCCGCCCACGAAGAAGAAGATCGGCATCACTTGGAACGCCCACGTGCCGAGCCACAGGTACGAGGTCACGCCCACCGCGCTGGTCTGGTAGATCAGGGCGTCCGGCCAGTGGATGATCGAGATGAACCAGTGGCCGAACACGACCGCCAGGATCGAGGCCGCCCGCAGGAAGTCCACATAGCGGTCCCGGGTGGCGGGCGTCGACCTGGCCAGCTCCTCCAGGCGGTTCGTCACGCTCGTCCCACCGGGCGCAACGGTACACCCGGCCACCGGCGGCCCCGGGAATCTCATCGGAAGGTCAGAGGTTTGAACCAACGGCGTTTGGGGCCGCGGGGCCGGGGTAATCCAGACGCCGAAGTCGCTCACCGGTGCCAGGCGGCAAGGCGGCCGAGGCCCCGGGCCTGGGGGGCCCCACCCCGGGGCAGCGCCGATGGGGACGAAAGGCTGTCGAGGCCTCGAGTGTCGTGCGGGCGCGGCACTCGGGGCCTCGTCGTGTTCAGGCTTGATTCGGCGCCCCGCGGGGGACGACCATTGCGCCGTGCGGCCGGGGAACGGTCTTCCGCGTCACCTCGACGAGTGGGTTCGGGCCTCGCTGATCACGGAGGCGCAGGCGGACGCGATCCGGGCCTTCGAGGACCGTAAGGCTCCCCGGGCTTCCGTCGCGCTGATCACCGAGGCCCTCGGCTACCTCGGTGCGGCCCTTGCGGCGGCCGCAGCAGCCGTCCTCGTCGGTCGGTCGTGGAACGATGCTTCCTCGGGCCTTCGCATCCTCCTTCCGGGCGCGGC
>DASWCX010000076.1:0-1566 GCA_036395815.1 Actinomycetota bacterium
ACCCGCGCCCAGTACGAAAGTACTTCCCACGGGCCGGCCCAGTCGAGTTCCTCGGCCTCGGAGAACAGGGCGATCCCGATCCGGAGCCGGGGCTCACTCAACGTCGTTCCACGGCCAACCGAACGCCGAGGCCGAGAGGAACCCCGGGAAGCGCCGGATCATGACCTGCTCCGAACCGAACCGCCCTGATCCCAGTGGGACCGAGGCCTCGGCTGGAGGCGGGCCAGGTACTCCGGCAACTCCACACCCGGCGGCACCTCTTCGTCCGCCACGGGTTCACCGGCCGTGAGCGAGACGGGTAGGACGCCCGCCCAGACACGAAGGTCGAGGTCGTCGGCAGCATCCACCGGCGGGCCGGTTCGGATCTTTCCGGAGACCTCGTCGAGCGATACGGCCAGCACGCTGGTCGAGGCGAGTTCCTTGTCGTTCGGTGGCCGCGCATCCGCCGATCGCCCGGGGATGACGTGATCGACGATGGCCGTGAGAGCTCGGAGCTTCGCGCCGGGATCGGTGATCGTCTCGGCCGTGCCCAGGATCACCACCGAACGATAGTTCATCGAGTGGTGGAAGGCCGAGCGGGCCAGGACGATCCCGTCCAGCAGCGTCACGGTGATGCAGACGGGGATCCCGCGACCGAGCTCCCGTGGCATGCGACTGGCCGGCGAGCCGTGCAGATACAGCCGGTCGCCTTCGCGCGCGTGGATGGTCGGGATCACGAACGGGTGCCCGTCGTGGACGAACCCCACATGGCAGATGAGCGCCTCGTCCAAGATCGCATCGATAACGGCGCGGTCGTAGACGGCCCGCTGCGGGATCCGGTGAACCGTGACCTTGGTCGGCACCCTTCCCATGTTTGTTATAGTGCAAATGATGAATTGTGCCTGATCAATATACCAAAGACTCCGGCTCCCCGTCCATGCCGTCCATCGAGGGAGGGACGGCCAGCGAGATCGCCAAGAGCGCGGAGGAGGCCATCCGGACTGGCCGGGTTTCCCCTGGGGATCGGCTGCCGACCATCCGTGGCCTCGCCGCCTTGCTCGGGGTCAGTCCGGTCACCGTGGCATCGGCGTACCGAGAACTGCGCCGTCGCGGCGTGGTCGCCGCGGCTGGCCGCCGAGGCACTCGAGTGACCGAGCGGCCCCCGGTCACGGTTCCCGGCTCGTCCATTTCCGCAGTGCCGGTCGGGGCCCGCGATCTGGCCACCGGGAACCCCGACCCCGCCCTCCTGCCCCCCCTCGCGGATGCGCTGGCCCATGTCGATCCGACACCACGCCTGTACGGCTCCCCGACCAAGCTGGAGTCCCTGGTGGTGCTGGCCGGGAAAGAGTTCGAAGCCGACGGCGTGCCCGCCGCCCACATCGCCCTAGCCAGTGGGGCGCTCGACGGCATCGAGCGGGTCCTCGCCGCGCATCTTCGTCCCGGCGATACGGTGGCGGTGGAGGACCCTGGCTATGCCCGAGTCTTCGATCTCCTGCGCGGGGCCGGGTTCGAGCTCAAAGGCTTCGGGGGAGATGACTTCGGGCCCTTGCCGGATGAGGTGGAACGGGCGCTCCGGCGGGCCCAGGC
>DASWCX010000077.1:0-4373 GCA_036395815.1 Actinomycetota bacterium
GGCCTCCACCCGGACGTACGAGCTGCGGAGCTCGTTCCGGCCCTCATACAACATGACGGTGAACCTGGTCCGGGCATACACGCGCGAGGAGGCGCGCCATCTCCTCAACTCGTCGTTCGGGCAGTTCCTGGCCGACCGCGGGGTGGTCACGCTGGAGCGGCAGCTGGAACGGGATCGGGCGTACCTCGAGGGCTACCACAGGTCCATGGCCTGCGACCGGGGCGATTTCGCCGAGTACTGGCGGCTCCGGCAGCGGGCCGTCGCCGCCCGGGATGAGGGCCGCCGGGCCCGGGCGCCCGGCGTCGAGGAGGAGACCCGTCAGGCCGTGGCGGGCCTTCGACCGGGCGAGGTCATCTTCCTGCCCTCAGCCCGGCGGGCCGGTCTGGCCGTCGTGCTGGGCAACCGGGAGGGCAGGCCCATGGTGCTGACCCAGGACCGGCGATACTTCCGTCTCACCCCCCGGGACGTGTCCGAGCCCCCCCGGCCGGTGGCCCATATCGAGCTTCCGCGGTCGGGGAGCAGCAGGAGCGCCCGGTACCGCCGGGACGTGGCCGCGGCCCTCAGCGGCCTGAACGTCCGGCCGCCCAGGCCCAGACGCGAGGTCGCCGCCTCGCCGGGGGACCCGGCCGACGCCGCCGGCGCGGCCAGGGCTAGGGAGCTCCTGCGCCAGGCGGAGGCCCATCCCTGCCATTCCTGCCCCGACCGGGGGAAGCACGAGCGGTGGGCCCAGCGGGCCACGAAGCTCGAGCGGGAGATCGCCGGGCTGGAGCGGCGGATCCGCTCGCGGACCGACTCGCTCGGGCGCCAGTTCGACCGGGTGGTGGCCGTGCTGGTGCAGCTGGGCTACGTGGACGACTTCTCGTTGACGCCGAAGGGGGAGGCCCTCCGCCGGATCTACGGGGAGAGCGACATCCTGGTCGCCGAGAGCCTCGCGGAGGGCGCGTTCGACGGGCTGTCCCCATCGGAGCTGGCCGCCCTGGTCTCCACGATGGTCTACGAGTCCCGGGAGCGGCGGCCCCCTCCTCCGGTCTTCCCCACCGGACAGCTTCGGTCCAGGTTCCGAGCGCTGTCCGAGCTGTGGACCCGGGTGCGCCGGGTGGAGGACGAGAACATGGTGGAGCTGTGCCGCGAGCTGGACCCCGGGTTCGTGGGCACCGCGTTCGAGTGGGCGGAGGGCAAGCCCTTGGACGACGTGCTGGCCGCGTCGGGTCTCCCGGCAGGGGACTTCGTCCGCAACTGCAAGCAGCTCCTGGACCTCCTTCGCCAGATCGAGGACGTGGCCGGTCCCGGGGTGGCCCCCATCGCCCGGGCCGCCCACCAGGCCGTCAACCGGGGTGTGGTCTCCTACACCGGCGTGTCGCCGGTCGAGCTGTAGGGCGGGACCGTGGATCCCCGGCTCGAACCGGCGCCGAGCGTCGAACGGCCGACCGGACCGGCCACGCTGATCGTGAACCCGAACGCCGGCCGGGGACGGGTTGGCCGGGAGCTACCGGCGGTGGAGGAGGCTCTCCGCCGCCACGGCTTCGATTACCGGCTCGAGGTCACGTCGGGACCCGGGGACGCGACCGTGCTGGCCCGGGCCGCCCTGGAACGGGGGGAACGGTTCCTGGTGGCCGCAGGCGGGGACGGCACCGTGAACGAGGTGGTGAACGGGATGCTCGACGGCGACCGGCAGGTCGCCCCCGACGCGGTCCTGGGGGTGCTGGCGGCGAACTCCGGGTGCGACGTGGTGCGCACGTTCGGCCTGTCGCAGGACCCGGCCGCAGCCGTGCAGCGATTCACGGCCGGCCGGGTGTACCCCATCGACGTGGGCAAGGCCACGGTCGCCACCGGCTCGGGCGAGGCGGTGCGGTACTTCCTGGGCGTGGCGGAGGCCGGCCTGGGCGGGGCGGCCGTGGCCCGGCGAGCGCGGGTGCCGCGCGCGTTGGGCCGGTCCCGATACTTCCTCGGCTACTGGGCTGCCATGGCCACGTATCGGAGGCCGGCCATCCGGCTCCGGGGCGACCGGCGCGAGTTCGACGGCCGGGCCACCAACGTGGTGGTGGCGAACCTCCAGTTCACCGGCAACGGGATGCTGATCTCGCCCCGGTCGTGGCCCGAGGACGGATACCTGGACCTTCAGGTGTACGTCGGGCCGAAGTCCGAGTCGTTCACGCTGCTGCCGAAGATGTTCCAGGGCGAGCACGTGCCTCGGCCCTCCATCCTCGAATATCGGTCGAAGGCCGTCCGGATCGAGGCCGACCGTCCCCTGCACGTCCAGGCCGACGGCGAGCCGTTGGGACGAACCCCGGCCACGTTCGAGGCTCTCCAACAGACGCTCCGGTTCCTGGTCTGATCCCGGCCGCCCCGTGGAGGCCACGGGGCGAGCCGTATCATGCCCCCGGTGGACTTCGACCATCGACGCCGGCTGGCGAGCGCGGCCGCGGCGGCTGAGGAGGCGGGCCTCGACGCGCTGCTGGTGGCGCCGGGCCCCGACCTCGTCTACCTGGCCGGCTACGACCCGCCCCCGTTCGAGCGCCTCACCGCGCTGGTGGTCCGGCCGGGCGCCGACCCGGTGCTGGTGGTCCCGCGGCTGGAGGCCCCGAGGGCGTCGGCGTCGGCGGCCGGCGCCCTGGTCGCCCTGGAGACCTGGCCGGACGGGGCCGACCCGTACGAGGCGGTGGGATCGGTGGTCCGGGGGTGCTTGCGCTTCGGGGTCTCGGACCGCATGTGGGCCTCGCACCTGATCGGCCTCCAGGCCGCGCTCCCGGATTCCGAGTTCGTCCCCGCCTCCCGGGCCGTCTCCGGGCTTCGGGCCAGGAAGGACCCGGGAGAGATCCACCTCCTGTCCCGCGCCGGCAGGGCCGCCGACGAGGCCTTCTCCCGCGTCAGCCGGGAGGGACTGGCCGGGCGCACGGAGGAGGACGTGGCCCGGTCGCTGGCCGGGCACCTCGTGGACGCGGGCCACCAGTCGGCGGCCTTCGTCATCGTGGCCACCGGGCCGAACGGGGCCTCCCCGCACCACGAGCCGGGCCCGCGGGGCATCCGGGCCGGCCATGCCGTGGTGCTGGACTTCGGCGGCCGGGTGGGCGGCTACTGCTCGGACATCACCCGCACCGTCTCGGTCGGCAACCCGGGCGGCGAGGTACGGGAGGTCCACGAGATCGTCCGTGCGGCCCAGGAGGCGGCGTTCCGGGCCGTCGCGCCCGGCGTCCCCGCGGAGGACGTGGACCGGGCGGCCCGCCGTGTGATCGAGGGGGCCGGCTACGGCGAGGCGTTCGTCCACCGGACCGGCCACGGGATCGGGCTGGAGGAGCACGAGCCCCCCTACATCGTGGAGGGAAACCGCGAGCCGCTGGACGTCGGGATGTGCTTCTCGATCGAACCGGGGATCTACCTGGCCGGCCGGTTCGGCGTTCGGATCGAGGACATCGTGGCCATCACCGAGGACGGCGTGGTCCGGCTCAACCACGCCCCCCGCGACCTCACGGTGGTGGGCTGATCGATCGGGCCAGGCGGGTCCTGGCCTTCGTGGGCGCGGTGGGCCTCGGGGCGCTGGTCTTCCTGCCGTTCCACGGGGTCCCGAACGTGGTTGCGGCCGGCGAACGCCTGAGGCCCGAACCCCTTCCCTCGGCCACCCCGTCCCCGACGGGCCGCGCGACGGGCGGGCCGAGCAGCGTTCCCCCGGCCTCCGGCTTGACTCCGAATGTCCGGGTGACCCGGGACCGCACCGCCGGCTCCTACCGCCGAGCTGACGGGACCACCGACAGGACCACGAGGGCGTGCAGCACGGGCCGCCGGGAACAGAACGAACCGAGCGTGGCGGTCGACCCGAGGAAGCCCAGCGTGGTCGCGGCGGGGGCCAACGAGCTGTGCACCGCGATCGTCAGCGGCGACTCGTGGCTCGGGTACTACCGCTCCTCCGACGGGGGACGTACCTGGCGCGACAGCCTGGTGCCCGGCGACCCCAGCGACGGCACGGCAGACGGGCGGGCCTCTCCGGCCCACGGCGACTGCTCGGTGGGCTCCGACCCGTCCCTCGGCTTCGATCCCAATGGCCGGCTGTTCTACGGCTTCATCTGCTTCAACCGCCCGGAGCGCTCGGAGGGCCAGGGGTTCACCAGTTCGTCGACGTTCGTGGCGACCTACGACCGGGACGGGGAGCACTACGCGCGGACCACCCTGCTCGGCCAGGGCAGCCGGACGGTGGACGAGGACAAGATCAACCTGGCCGTCGACCAGACCAGCGGCCCCCACTCGGGCAACGTCTACGCCGCGTGGGTCGAGCTGGCCCCGCCCCGCCCGGGCGGCTTCCCCCAGGACCTCCTCCGGTTCACCTACTCGACGGATCACGGAACCACGTTCTCCCGGCCCCAGCCGCTCAGCGACCTCCA
>DASWCX010000078.1:0-11323 GCA_036395815.1 Actinomycetota bacterium
CCCTCGAACTTCACCGCGTGCGCGCCGCCCTCCTTCAGCATCCGGCCGGCGTTGTGGATGCCCTCCTCCAGCGACTCCTGGTAGGACATGAACGGGAGATCGCCCACGATGAGCGCGTTCGAGGCCCCGCGGGCCACTGCCCGGGTGTGGTGGAGCATCTCCTCCATGGTGACGGGCACCGTCGTGGGGTAGCCGAGCATGTTGTCGGCCACCGAGTCCCCCACCAGGAGGACCGGGATTCCGGCCTCGTCGAGGATCCTGGCGGTGGGGTAGTCGTAGGCGGTGAGCATGACGAAGCGCTCACCGCGCTCCTTGAAGGCCCGGACGTCCCGGATGGTGACTGGCATGGCTCGCGCCTCCTTGCTGTGAGTGCACGGCTCTGGCGGCTTCAGTGTACCCGTTGGAGACGCTTGGATTGCAGGTGGCGCGGCGCCGATCGTTACGATGATCGCCATGCCCTCTTCGGCCGGCGACTACCTGGCCAGCAACAGAGGCCATTGGGATCGGGCCGCGGCGGAGTTCGCCGAGCCTGGGCGGCGGGCGTGGGGCCTGGACGAACCTCTGTGGGGGATCTTCCGGGTGCCCGAGTCGCAGCTGGGGGTCCTCCCCGGACAGGTGGCCGGCCAGGACGTGGTGGAGCTGGGGTGCGGCACGGCCTACGTTTCGTCGTGGCTGACGCGCCGGGGGGCCCGGCCGGTCGGCGTGGACCTGTCAGCGAGGCAGCTGGCCACCGCGTCCCGGCTCCAGCGCGAGTTCGGGCTGCCCTTTCCGTTGGTGCAGGCCAACGGGGAGGCGGTTCCGCTGGCGGGCGGGCGGTTCGACCTGGCCATCAGCGAGTACGGGGCGAGCATCTGGTGCGACCCGTACCGGTGGATCCCCGAGGCGGCCCGGCTGCTCCGCCCGGGCGGGGATCTGAGCTTCCTGGTGAACGGCACGTTCCTCATGCTCTGCGCACCCGAGCTGGACAGCGAAGGCCCCGCCAGCGACCGGCTGCGGCGCGACTACTTCGGGATGCACCGGTTCGAATGGGCCGATGCCCCGACCGTCGAGTTCCACCTCGGGTACGGGGAGTGGATCCGCCTGCTGCGGACGAACGGCTTCGAGGTGGTCGACCTGATCGAGATCCGGCCGCCGGAGGACGCCACCTCGCCGTTCCCGTGGATCACCACGGAATGGGCCCGGCGGTGGCCGGGCGAGGAGGTCTGGAAGGCCCGCAAGGCGGGCTGACCGTCGGGATGGGGCTGCGTCGTCGCTGGTCACCGCGTGTCAGTGGCGGGGGCTAGGATGTGCCGCGGTGGAGATCGCCGGGGACGGCGGCGACGCGGCTGGTAGCATTGGTCTTCCACTCCTGCTCCCCCGGGGGGCCGTCCAGACCAGAGGAGGTGGATTTGCGGACGTACGAGATCATGCTCATCCTGCCGGCCGACGCCGACGACAAGGTCATCGGCTCGGTCACCGACCGCATCGCACAGGTGCTGTCTCGCTCGGGCGGCCAGATCGCGAAGGCCGACCGGTGGGGCAGACGTCGGCTGGCCTACCCGATCGAGAAGGTCACCGAGGGCTACTACCTGCTCGTCGAGTGTGCCGCGGATCCAGCCGACATCAAGGAGCTGGACCGGGTGCTGTCGCTCGCCGACGAGGTGATCAGGTTCAAGACCGTGGTCCTGCCGGAGAAGCGGGTGAAGGCCCCGGCGGTCGCCACCCCGGCTGCCCCGGAAGCGGTCTCGGCGGGTCCGGCCCCGGACCGGGCCGAATCCGAGGCGGCGGCCCCCGCGGCGCCCGAGCCGGCACCTGCCGAGGCGGCCTCCGCGGAGGCTGTGTGAAGGCCGAACGGGTCGAGGTTCATCGGAGACTTCCCCTCCTCCGGCAGGCCATCTGGCCGGGGGATGGAACGAAAGATAGGTGGTGAGGAGATGGCAACGGAGAACCAGATCGTGATCGTGGGGAACCTGACCAGGGACCCCGAGCTGCGGTACACGCCGAACGGGGCCGCCCTGGTGAAGTTCGGCGTCGCGGTCAGCCGGCGGTTCAAGGACGAGGCCACCGGGCAGTGGAAGGACGCGGAGACGTCGTTCTTCGACGTGACCGCGTGGCGGCAGCTCGCCGAGAACGTCGCCGAGTCGCTCGCCCAGGGGAGCCGTGTGGTCGTGGTCGGCAGGCTGCGGACCAACAGCTGGGAGACCCCCGAAGGCGAGAAGCGGTCGAAGATCGAGATCGAGGCCGAGGAGATCGGGCCCAGCCTCAAGTGGGCCACGGCAAAGGTGGAGAAGCAAGGACGTGCGCCCGCTCAGTCCGACTGGTCGGAGAACGTGACCGTGGGCGTGGGCGGACCGCAGGAGGAGACGCCGGTCTAGATGCCGAAGGAACGACGCAAGCCACGCCGGGAGAAAGAGGAGAAGGGCTGGCAGAAGAAGCAGAAGCAGAAGTTCTGCGTGTTCTGCAAGGAGAAGATCGACTTCGTCGACTACAAGGACGTCACGATGCTGCGCAAGTTCGTGTCCGAGCGCGGGAAGATCCGGGCCCGGCGGGTCACGGGCAATTGCACCCAGCACCAGCGGGCGGTGGCCACGGCGGTGAAGAACGCCCGGGAGATGGCCCTGCTTCCTTTCACGGCTCGATGACCCGCCTCGGGAGCGGGACCGGCGCCGGGCGGATCGAGGCACCCCGATGAAGGTCATCCTGCAGCAGGAGGTGGACAAGCTGGGCGCGCCCGGCGACCTGGTCGAGGTGGCCGACGGCTATGCCCGCAACTTCCTGATCCCGCGAAAGCTGGCCGCCCCGGCCACGAAGGGCGGGGTCCGCCACGCCGAACGGCTCAGGCGCGCTCACCAGGATCGCGTGCAGAGGTCGCTGGTCGAGGCGCGGGAGCTGGCGGCCCGACTGACCGCAAACCCCGTGAGGATCGCGGCCCGAGCGGGCGAGGAGGGGCGGCTGTTCGGCAGCGTCACCCCGCAGCAGGTGGCGGCCGAGCTCCAGCGGGTGTCGGGCGTCGAGATCGACCGGAAGCGCTTCAACCTCGAGCCGATCCGAAGCGTGGGTACTCACGAGGCGGTCATCCATCTCCACCCGGACGTGAACGCCCGAGTGACCATCGAGATCGTCCCGCAATAGCGTCCCGGCGCATCCTCGCAGGTCAGGCCGTGTCGGTGGCCCGGTCCATACTTCGAACATGCGTTCGAAGCCGGATTTGTCTGGGCAGTTTCCGGCGCCCGTTCGCGCTGGCAGCGCCCCCTTTGCACCCGGTATCCCCAGGATTGGGCGGCTTTGGCCTCTGGTTCCGCACCGGCCCATCCCGCTAGCCTCCGCTGTCCGTTCAGGGGGGGGATGATGGCGAAAGTGGCGGAGGAAGTTCGACGGCTGCGGCCCGAGCGGGTGCCGCCCCACAACCTCGAGGCCGAGGAGTCGGTCCTCGGCTCCATGATGCTCTCGCCCGAGGCCATCGCCTCCGTGGTCGAGATCGTGAACGCCGAGGACTTCTACCGCGGCGCGCACCGCCGGATCTACGAGACGCTCCTCGCCCTCTACGCGCGTGGCGAGCCCGTCGACGCCATCACCACGGTCGAGGAGCTCAAGCGGCGGCAGTGGCTCGACGAGGTGGGGGGGCCGCTGTACGTCTACAACCTGGTGGAGTCGGTCCCCACTCCGGCCAGCGCCTCCCACTACGCGAAGATCGTCTCGGACCACGCCCTGCTGCGCCGGCTGATCGAAGCGGCGTCGCAGATCATGGGCCGCGCCTACACCATCCCCGAGGATCCGCGGAAGGCCGCCGACGAGGCCGAGGGATTGATCTACGCGGTCTCCCGCCAGCGCGAGCACGACCAGGTGATCTCGGCGCGCGACTTGGTCGACGAGAGCATGGCCGCCCTCGAGCACATCCAGCAGCGCGACAGCAGGTTCGCCGGCGTCCCCACCGGGTTCCAGGACCTCGACGAGCTGCTCTCGGGCCTCCAGAAGGGGAACCTGCTCATCGTGGCGGCCCGGCCCGGGGTCGGCAAGTCCTCGTTCGTGACGAACCTGGCCCGCAACGTCGCGGTCGATTCCGGCGAGCCCGTGGTCATGTTCTCCCTCGAGATGTCCCGGTTCGAGATCGGGATGCGCCTGCTGTGCGGGGAGGCCCGGGTCCCGTGGGACCGGGTCCGCTCCGGCCGGGTGGCCACCGAGGAGTGGACCCGGCTGGCCGAGGCGGCCGAGGTGCTCCACGAGGCGCCCCTGTTCATCGTGGACTCGGGGAACGTGACCATCGTCGACATCCGGGCGAAGGCGCGGCGGCTCCGTTCCAGCCGCCAGGGCCTGGGCGTCATCATCGTGGACTACCTCCAGCTCATGTCGGGACACACCAGGTTCGACAACCGGCAGCAGGAGGTGGCGGAGATCAGCCGTTCGCTGAAGATGCTGGCCAAGGAGCTCGAGATCCCGGTGATCGCGGTGTCGCAGTTGAACCGGAATCCTGAGACCCGGGCCGACAAGCGCCCCCAGCTCTCCGACCTCCGGGAGAGCGGAAGCCTGGAGCAGGACGCGGACATCGTCATGTTCATCCATCGGGACGACGGGGACGACCGGCCCGAGGTGAAGGGCAAGGCGGACATCATCGTGGCCAAGCACCGCAACGGCCCGACCGCCACGGTGCCGCTGACGTTCCTGCCGCACATCACCCTGTTCCGGAACTTCGCCAGGGTCTGAGTCCCGCCCGGGGCCGCTACGCTGGCTCATCGTGACCACCCGGCCCGACACTCCCCACCGCCCCCGCGGTGGAAGATCTCCGTCGCCCGAGACCGTCCGGGAGATGTACCGGCGGCTGGCGAAGCGGTTCGGGCCGCTCGACCTGCCGAGGCGACTGGATCCCATGGAGGAGCTGATCCTCACGGTCCTGTCGCAGAACACGAGCGACGTGAACCGGGACCGGGCCTTCGCCGCCATGCGGGAGCGGTTCCCGACGTGGGAGGCGCTGGCCGCGGCGCGCTCGGGCGATCTCGCCGCCGCGATCAGGCCCGGCGGGCTGTCGAACGTCAAGGCGCCCCGGATCCTGGCCGTCCTCCGGGAGATCGCGGATCGGGAGGGGGGCACCCTCGACCTGTCGTGGATGGCCCGAGCGAAGGACGACGACGTGCGCGACTACCTGACGTCCCTGCCGGGCGTGGGACCGAAGACCGCGGCGTGCGTGCTGGCGTTCTCGCTGGGCCGACCGGCCCTGCCGGTCGACACCCACGTGTTCCGGGTGGCCCGTCGGCTGGGATTCCTGGACGAACGAACCGGCGCCGGGGGAGCGCACGAGGTGATGGCGCGACTCGTTCCGCGCCGGCTCCAGGTTCGGATGCACGTCGGGATGATCCGGCTGGGCCGCCAGATCTGCCGTGCGGGCCGGCCCTCATGTGAGGTGTGTCCCCTGTCGGACCTGTGCCCGACCGCCCCCTCGGTTCTGGCCGGCAAGTGGAAGGCGCCGGCCCGCCGATGATCCCGCTCCCCGAGCTGCTCGCCGAGTTCATGATCGGGCTCGGCGCCGCCCTGTTCGGAGCGAACCTGTTGGTGCTCTACCGAGCCCGATCGGCCCCGCCAGGAAAGGGGAAGCGCGCCCCCAAGCCGACGTCGATGACTCGGGTTTACATGAATCTCATGGTAGGAGCCGTCGTCGCCCTGCTCGGCCTGGCCGCTCTCGCCGGCCGCGGCTGAGAGCGGATGGGTCGTTCGAGCCGAGATCCGACCCTTCGGGCTGGAGAATCTGATTGCCCGCAAGGCGACGTTCCGCAAATGTCACTTGTGGTCCGGAACCGAATGGCGGGAGTGGAACGAAGGTCGAAGGTTTGGCCGGAGATTCAAGCGGAGGTGGCGGTCTTCGCGGAGATGTGCGATCGTCGGCTCCCCACGATCGTCGCCCCCTTCCGCGGAGCGGCAGAAAGCTGAGGTAGCGATGCCGACCGTGATGATTTTCCATGAGGTCGACGACGTCGATCACTGGCTTGGCTCACCGAAGCGAGAAGAGATCTTCGGTCCCGCTGGGATGACCGCGCGTACGTTCGTCGACCCCGAGAGGACGAATCGGGTCGGGCTCATAGTGGACGTCCCCGACATGGAAACCCTCCAGCAGATGATGGCGTCCGACGAGGCCGCCGAGGGGATGAAGCACGACGGGGTTCGGCCCGAGACGGTCGTGATTCTCGTCGAGTCCTGACCCAGGAGGACCTCAGCCCCGAACAAGGCGGACGCGGTCTGCTTCAGGCCCGTTGCGTGAATCTTCGATGAGTTCGCGAAGCACGACGGGTGACCCTGAGCCAGGTCGAGCTGGTTTCCGCGGATGGCCTTCGTCCCCAGTCCCACCCCGGGGGGGTGAGGTCAAAATCCGTCGCGCAGCCGGAGATCGCAATACCCCATTCCTTGGTTCTTTCGATCCAGGGGTATAGCGATCCCCCGGGGGCTGAACGTTTCTGACAACACTCCGCCCCTGTCCCGGGCGACCTCTGAAGTGCATAGAACTCGCTTACCATCGTCCACCTCACCCTTTAGGAGCGACGACGTATTCAACATGGAGGGCGTCAGAGCCAGACGACGGGGCACATTCGATGGTGATCGACTCGTCCACCGGTCGACCTTCCCGCTGAGTTAGCCGCTTCTCGGCGGTAGTGCCCGGGCGATCCCCGAGGCGCCGATCGCTCTGACAACAGCCTGGTGGGCCCGTCGCCCTGCTACTTCCCCTTGGTCTTGCGCCCTTTGGCCAGGGTCTTGGCCGCCTGGGGCTCCTTCTTCTCGGGCGTTCTTGGGTTCCGAAGGATCTTGGCTGCGTCGCTGAGCTGCTTCTTCGTAGGCTTCTTTGCTGCCGGTGCCATAGCATCCTGCTTTCGAGCGACTCGTCGCTACCCCCATGGTAGCTGGAGGCCTGCGACCCGGGCGAACGTACGTTCGAAGATTAACCTCCGCGTAGAACGACAGGCAGTACCCGCTGGCCCAATCCCCGGGTTTGGTCGTCGTTCGAGGTCGAACGGCGGACGACAAGATCGCCGCGGCCGCGAGGGCTTTCGGGCAGTGGGATATCGTCGAAGGCTGGCGGAGGGCCCCCGGCTGGCTCGCGGGGTTGAAGATGAAGGCGTCGAACCAGGGCGTTCAGGCCAAGTGGTGGTCTGGGTCGGCAAGGGTGACTATCGATTGAGCCTCGTCCTCTCCGGCTTCCGGGGTTGATCCAGCGGGAGCCCCCCGGGGGTGTTGCCAAGGCTGTTCGGTGGGCTGGCGATCGCGATACTCCGGTTCTTTCGATCCACGTCCGGTTGGAGCGGATGAGGGGAATCGAACCCCCGTCTCAAGCTTGGGAAGCTTGCGTTCTGCCATTGAACCACATCCGCTTGAGGGGCCGATTCTACCAAGCGCCCGACGCCCGTCCGGACGGGATCCGACCCTGTAGTACCCTTGGCCGCCGATGATCCTGTCCGACCGGTCCATCGCCGAGGAGGTCGCCGCGGGCCGGATCGAGATCGATCCCTTCGACCCCCAAAGCATTCAGCCGTCCTCGGTCGACCTGCACGTCGACCGCACGTTCCGCACGTTCCACAACGCCCGCTACCCCTTCATCGACGTGAAGACCCCCATGCCCGACCTGACCGAGCTGGTCACCGTCGAGGGCGACACCCCCTTCATCCTCCACCCCGGCGAGTTCGTCCTCGGATCCACGCTCGAGCGGGTCAGGCTCCCCGACGACCTGGTGGCTCGCCTCGAGGGCAAGTCGTCGCTCGGCCGGCTCGGCTTGCTCATCCACTCCACGGCCGGCTACGTCGACCCCGGGTGGGACGGCTACCTCACCCTCGAGCTCTCGAACGTGGCCAACCTGCCCATCACCATCTACCCGGGCATGAAGATCGGCCAGATCTCGTTCTTCCGGCTGACCACGGCGGCCGACCGCCCGTACGGGTCGAAGGACCGGGGGAGCAAGTACCAGGGCCAGCGGGGTCCCACCGCCAGCCGGTTCTTCGAAGAGTTCCTCCGCGAGTCCGAGTCCGAGTCCGACCCGGCCTGACCGCCCCTCACACGGGGCGGCCGCGGGACGGGCGCTCCTCGAGCCCCACCCGTCCGGCCAGGATCCGGCCCACCGCGCCGACCGCGTCCATCCGTACATCCGGGGACGGATCGGCCATGGAGACCCGCATCAGGGCCCGTGTTCCGCGCGTCCGGGCCAGGGCAGCCAGGGCGCGGACCGCGGTCATTCGCACCACCGGCTCGGGATCGGCTAGGGCCTCGATCAGCACCGGCTCCAGCCCCGGGCCGGGAGGGGCCGAACGGATCGCGGCCACCCGTTCGGCGGGCCCGCCGTGCGCCAGGGCGTGACGGATCCTGGTCGCGCTGGATTCGGGGGCGGGCGAGCCTGGAGGTAATCCGATCGCCTCGTCCTCGCCGCCCGAGCCGGGCGGTCCCGGGCTCGAAGACCGGTGGCCCACGGAGGGTTGGTGCGACCGACCCCAGCCGGCGGCGTCCTGGCGGGGTGGGTTCGCCGGATCGTTCGCCGGCCGGGGCGGTCGCGGCTCCCCCATGTGCGGGACTAGCGTAGGGAGAATGGCCTTCCTCCGCCATCGGCCGAACGTCCCCAAACCGACCTAAACCGTGCGGCCTAGAGCGGAACCTTTGCCGGGAGGCTGGTCAGGACGCTTCCGGCCCGGCGCCCTCGGGGTCCGCGGGCCGGCTCGACCATTCGTTCGCCGCCGGGTCGGCGAGGGCCGGTCCGGCCTCCGCGGGCCGGGCCGGGGGGATCCCGCCCAGGCGGCGAAGGGCTTCCTCGGCAGCGGCGGACACCTCGGGGACGGGGTCGTTCAGGAAGGCGCGCGTCAGCGACTCGGCCGCCCTCGGGTCGCCCAGATCCCCCAGCAGGCCCGCCGCTCGGATGCGAACGGCCCGATCGGGGTCGTCCAGCGACCCCACCAGCCGGTCGGACGCTCCGGGGCCCGTCATCGCGCCGAGGGTTTCGACCGCCCGGAGCCGCTCCTCGGGGACCCGGGACGACAGCCGGCGGACGAACGGTTCCGGGCCGGCGATCCGCTCGAGCAGGGCGCCGGCGGCGGCGGCCGTCTCGCGGTCCGCCCTTGGGATCACCTCGACCAGCGGTTCGACGGCGGCAGCTCCGATGGACTCCAGGAGCGATCCCACGGCCCGCCGGAGGTCGGGGGAGGCCAGGGCCGCGGCCAGCCGCCTGGCCACGCCGGGCGAGCGCCACCGGGCCAGCATCTCGGCCGCGGCCTGCTGAACCCCGACCCCGGGATCCTTCAGCGCCGAGATCAGAGGGGGCAGCACCGAGTCGTCGTCGATGGCCCCGAGGGCGCGAACGGTCTCGACCCGAACGCCGACCTCGGGATCCGACAGCGCCTGGCTGAGGGCGTCGACCGCCCGGGCACTTCGAGCCTCCCCCAGCGCGGTGGCGGCCGCCCGGCGAACCACCGGGTCGGGATCTCCCAGCGCGTCCATCACGACCCGAAGGGCCTGCTCGGAACCGGCCCGCGCCGCCACCTCCACCGCCAGCGCCCGGTCGGCCCAATCGGGGGCCGTGGCGTGGGACTCTGCCATGGCCACCAGCCGCTCGGGGTGCGAGCGCTCCACCGCCCGGGCGATCTCCTCCCGCTTCGGCTGGGGGCTCTGGCGAAACACCGACCAAAGGAGGGGCAGGTCCCCGTCGAGGAGATCCGTCAGGTGCGGGACGGCAGCTCGCCAAACCCGCTCGTCCTCGTCGGCCAGCGCCGCCAGGAGGACCTGGGAGGCCTCCGCCGACAGCCGCCGGGGAAGGGCCTCGACGGTGGTGGCCCGGACGTCCGGGTCGGGGTCCACGAGGGCTCGCTCGAGCGCGGCCATCCGCCGGGCCCCTCCGGCCCGGGCCAGGAGCCGAACCGCCGTGGCCCGAACCGGGGCCGAGGCGTCCTCCTCGAGGACCTGCTGTGCGATGCCGACGGCCTCCGGGTCGGCCCCCTCCACCAGCACCTCGAGGGCCGCCCTCCTGACGGGCGCCGAAGAGTCATGCACCAGCGAGCGGATCCGGGGGAGGACGTGCCGCCCCCCCACGATCCAGGCCACGCGAACCGCTTCGTGACGATGCGCGGGGTCGACGGTCGAGACCAGGTCGCCCAGGGCCTGCGGGTCGAGCCGCAGCGAGTCGAGGGCGCCGACGTGGGGGCCTCGCGCCTCCGGCGGAAGCACGCTGGCCCGCTGGAGCAGGGCGCCGCCGGCCTCGAGGAGGTGCAGGGCCTCGGCGGTGGCCGCCGCCCGGGCCGCGGCCCGGGGGTTCGCCCGGGCCAGGGTTCGCCCGACCCAGTCGATGACCGCGGTTCGCCGCAGCGCGGCCATGGCCTCACGAGACCGGGCCCGCACTTCG
The DNA here is from genome assembly GCA_036395815.1 of Actinomycetota bacterium. Classification (GTDB taxonomy): domain Bacteria; phylum Actinomycetota; class UBA4738; order UBA4738; family UBA4738; genus DASWCX01. The sequence goes on from DASWCX010000078.1 coordinate 10,331, forward strand.
TGGTGGGGATCGGTCAGGGCGGCGGCCAGAGCCTCGATCAACTCGTCGTCCGACGGCTCCTGCGGGGCTGGCTCCGCCTTGGGTTCAGGAGCCAGATCGGCCTGTGGATCGGGCTCGGCGCCCAGCATGTTCGCCGCCGCCGCTGCGCTCAGCCTGATCTCCTCCATGGGGTCGTCGCCCAGCTCGGCCAATCGGCGCAGCGACAAAGGGTCTCCCTCCATGAGCAGCAGGCGAGCCGCGCCCAGGCGGCGAGGACCGGGACGGAGGAGCTCCCCGGCCAGGCGATCGTGCCCGATGGACCTCGCGATGGCGGCCAGGGCCGGCCGCTCCGAGTCCATGGGGGGCGGTTCCATCGCCGCCACCCCGGACAGGAGCGTTTCGAGGTTCACCTCCGCGAGCGCCGGCTCCCCACCGAGCAAGACGGGGATGCGTTCCAGCGCGGCGAACTGTGCCATGGGCCACCGCCGGCGGACCGCCAGTCGGACGATCAGCGGGGCCGCCGGGGGGCAACGGTCGGCGGCCACTCGAACCATGGCCGCTCGGACGCCGTCCTCGGGGTCCTGGAGCCCGCGCTCCACCACGCGGATCGGAAGCTCGCCCGTGGCCCGGCCGAGGGCCTGCACGGCCAAGACGCGGATCTCGGGGTCGGGATCCACGACGATCAGCCGGCCGACCCGCTCCACCTCCTCGGCGCTCAGGCGGTGGTCCAGCAGCGCCGAAAGCGCTCGTTCCCGGTCCGCGCGGTCGGGGCTCGAGAACGGCTCGGGGGGCGGGGGGTCCGGCGCCGGGCCCGGCGGCTCGGGGTCGGGAGCAGGCCCGGGAGGCATGGGCTCTGGGTTCGGATCCGGCCCCGGAGGCTCAGGCTCAGGATTCGGATCCGGCCCGGGGGGGATCGGCTCGGGAGGGCGTTCCGGCGGCTCCGGCTGTGGAATGGGCGGCTCGGGCCGGGGGAACGGCGGCTCGGGTCGGGGGACCGGCGGCTCGGGCACGGGG
>DASWCX010000079.1:0-7400 GCA_036395815.1 Actinomycetota bacterium
TGTCCGGAGGCCCCGCCGCTCCCGGCGTGACCATCACGGCGCATCCGATGCTGACCGGCGGTCCCGGCATCTCCACCCCTATCCCGGCGAGAAGTTCGTCGTGCCCGCCAGCGTGAGGAGCGGGCCCTTCACCGTGGTCGAGGCTCCCCCTTCGACCTGGGTCGTGGTCTGCCCCTTCACGCTTACGGACAATCCCTCGATCTTCAGGTCTCCCCCGGCCTTGAGCGTCAGGCCTCCGGAGGCCTGGAGGGTCAGGTTCCCCTGGCTGTTCACCTCGGTGTCGGCCGAGCTCTTCACGACGACCTTCGCCGCCGAGTCGATCTCGAGGTCGCCTCCGTTGTTCACCGTGAACTTGGTGGCGCCGGCCTCGACCACCACCTTGTCGTCGTCGAGCAGCAGCTTGTTGCCGTTGGGGAATTCGAGGTAGACGCGGCGCAGCCCCGACTCGGCGTCGTCGGGCGAGACGTACACGCACTCCTTCCCCTTCCCCACCGGGGGCCGGTCCACGTCGTTGTACAGGCGGCCGATCACGACCGGCTCGTGGACGTCCCCGCGAACGAACGTCACCAGCACCAGGTCGTCGACGTTCGGGATGGCTGCCAGGCCGATCCGGCCCGTGGCCACCTGGACCCGGGGGATCTCCAGTCCCGTGTCGCGCAGGCGCACCGTGCACTCGTAGTTGTTCCGGTCCGAATCCGACTCGTGCGCGAACACCTCCGTGACCACGGCGACCTCCGCCACCCGCAGCGAGGCCAGCTCGTCCCGCACCACGGCCTGGATGATCCCCACCAGGTCGGGATGGAGGGCGACCGTGCCGGTCGCCTCGCGAAGCGGCTCTGTTCGCCGTCCGTTCTCTCTCATGGGCCGCCTCCGGGCAGTCCTCCCAGGGCCACCAGCGTCCGGAACCCCCGGGCGCGGTCCAGCACGTGCCGAACCGCCATCACCTGGTACCGGTCGTTCAGCGCGTCGTCGGCCATCCCGTCGACCTGGACGGTCCCCCCCAGGGCCACGTCCGTGTTGCCCGTCGCTTGTAGGCGTCCGTTCACCGCGGCCCGGGCCCATCCGTCGGTCCGGGCCAGGGCCGCCGAATCGGCCGCGTCCCTGGTCCGAAGCACCGGGTCCGACACGCTGGCCCCCGGCGACCCGCCCGACTGTCCGGCGTACGAGGAGGGGTCCTTCACCAGCCACGACGACGTGTCGTCGCCCTGGCCGCTGGCCGGGCTCTCCGGAACTACGGTCACCCCGTCGGGAGGAACGGTTCGCTCGACGGAGGCCGAGATCACGTCCACCCCGTACCGGAACGTGACGTCGGGGGCGGACGGGGCGAAGGAAGCGAACACGAGCGCGCCGTCCGGAGTCGCGTACAGGTCGAACCCGCACCGCCGGGCCAGGGCCAGGCAGTGGCCCAGGGCCGAGCGGGACGAGTCGGCGAGGTAGACCGGCAGCCGGATGCCGTCCTCGACCGTGTCGGTGTCGGCTCCGGCGTCCGAGGCCAGGGCCGAGAACACGTCGCCCGCCGTCTGGTCGACGAAGGTCCGGTCACCTCGCGCCCGATGGAGGAGCGCCTGCGTGCCGGCGCATGTCACCTCCAGCCCGAGCACTCCCCGGTCCACGGCCTCGACCTCGCCGGTGAACACCACCGCGTTGTCGCCGTCCCACCCGAGCTCGATTGCGGCCGGGTCGCCCTCCGAGGGCGACACGTCGGGGATCCGTCCCAGGGCGACCACGGCCCGGTCGGCGCCGGCGTTCTTGGCCCGCTCGACGTCCAGGGCCACCAGGCCGCGCAGCGTGTCGGAGGAGATGGTGTCGCCCCCCAGGGAGATCGAGTAGGTCGGCCGGAGCATCGTCATGTCTTCTTCTCGTTCGTCGAGGTGTAGAACGTCCGGGTCTTCGGAACGCCGTCCTTGTCCAGGCTCGGCTCGTTGAAGACGAAGGGTAGGGTTCGACCGGTATCCGACAGGCGCCGGAAGAAGGTCTTGGCCTTTCCCCCGGGCGGAGGAGGGGTGGCCGGAGCCGGCTCCGGCCGGACCTCGATGTGCAGATGGTTGTGGAGGCTGTGGCCCGTGTTGCCGGCCAGCATGATGACCTGCCCCTGGTCAACATGTGTCCCGATGATGCCCATGGGTTCGATCCCCCGGTCATGGAACGCCTTCCGCACGCTTCCGAACCGCCCGTGGCCGTACACGCCGTAGGTGGTGGTTGCCGCCCCCTTCTTGTCCGCTCCCTGCTGGTCCTTGTCGTGGTCGGCCACGGGCGTGTCGTGCCGGATCACGATGAAGTTCCAGGACTGGTAGTCGGTCTGGTCCGTGACCAGAAACCCCTTGTCGGCGTCCGGGGTATGGACCCAGTCCTTCGTGTCGTCCGGCACCCAGTCGAAGTAGTCGGCGACCACGCCGCCCCTCGCCGCGAGGACTTCGTCCTCCTGGTCGAGGGCCAGGTCGTACGAGTAGACCTGGGGGACCGGGTTCACGTAGTTGTGGCTGAAGAACCCCAGGTTGCCCTGGACACACATGACGGCCTTGTCCTTCTCGTAGGGGAGCTTGTAGGGCGAGGTCTCCTTCTTCGGGTATCCGGCGAAGGGGTTGCCGGTGGGGCTCCACTTCCCGCCGTCGGTGTCGTTCTCCTTCGTGCTGTAGAGGAGCGGAAGGAACAGCCCGGCGCTCTCACCGATGGCGATCCCCATGTTCTTCGGGAAGTCGTCCCAGTCGAACGACCGGGAGAAGGCCCCCGCGAGCAGCGTGCCCATCAGCGCGCTGAGGAAGCCGAACCCGGACGCGGCCAGCAGGTCCCAAAGGAAGAGCAGGCGGGCCGAGTGGCCGCCGAACTTCCCCTCGACGCCGACGAACGCGTAGTCGTCGCGCGGGTAGATCTTCGCCAGGATGAACAGGTGGACGAACTGGCTGAGCGACAGGAAGGCGTCGATCTTCCTCCGGTTGTCCGGGCCCGGTCCGCTGAACGGCCCGTCGTAGTTGATGAGCGTGAAGATCGTCAGCAGCAGGTCCCGGAACATCGCCGGATACTGCGGCAGGTTCATGACGTCGGTGGCCAGCAGGATGAACCAGAACTTGAAGGAGTTCCAGAAGGTTGCCTTGGTGTGGATGCCCTGGAGGGATCCTCCCAGCAGGGCCAGGATGCGAGGCGTCAACGAGAGGATCTTGGTGCCCGCGTTGTCCCCCAACCCCGCCTGGAACTCGAGCACGAACTTCCACGGGATCTGTCCCGCCAGCTCCAGGGTGGCTTCCGTCGTGTCGAGCGTCAGCAGGAGGGCGTCGCTCAGGGTCTCGCCGGGGCGCATGTTCGGGATGTGCATGACCGCGTTGGCGTAGTCGGCCGCCCACGTGAACACCCACGTGAGGATCTCCATGGCGTCGGCCGGGATCCGGAAGGTGTAGCGGAGGTTGGGGTCCTCGGGGTCCTCGGCGGGGATGGCGTCCCAGTGCATCTCGGTCCCGTCGAACAGGACCTTGTCGCTCCGCATGACCTTGCCGCCCCCCACCCACACGTCCTTGCCGAGTAGCCAGCTGGGGTACCACAGGTACTTGTCCGGCGAGGGGAGGGCCTCGCCGGCTCCCACGCTGTGCGACCCGAATCCGGTGAACGGGACCGCCTCCAACACGGCGTCGACAGCGGTGAGGGCCTTGCTCGCCCCGTCCCCGATGCAGACCACGCGGGGGAATGCGTCGTCGGCTCCCCATCGTCGCAACTGCTCCATGGCGGCCTGGGTGATGTCTTCGGAGTCGAACCAGGGGAGCGTGAAGGTGCCCTTCATGTGTGCCTCGAGCCGGCGGAGCACCGAGATGGCCATCACCCGCGTGTGGTGCGCCCCGGGGTCCGCCTCGGTCGGCAACGCTTCTAACCGCGCGATCAGGTCGTCGCAGAAGGCCCACAGGTGATCTTCGATGACCGTTGGCCCCAGGCCGAGGTCCTCCTCGATGACGGCCATGAACGTCCCGACGGCGCCGCGGACCGAGTCGATCGACACCGCCTTCAGCCCTTCGGCCACACCGGCCAGCGCCCCCGTCGCCGCCTCGGCCACCTTGAGCGGATCCGACAGATCGAGCGCGGCCACGGCCTGGGCCGCGTTCAGCACGGGTTGCAGCGCGTCCTGGAGCCGGTGGCGGGCGCGATCCAGCCCGCCGCCCGCCGTGGCCAGGAGGCGGGAGGCGGTGCCCTCGAGGGCCTGCTCGGCCGTGACCAGCAGGACGCCGCCCTGGGCCCGGTCCGCGCCGAGCCTCGCAACCAGCGCCACCACGTCCTGGGCCAGGCCCGTCAGGCCGTCGTCGACCGCGGCCCGGCGGATCCGGTCCGGCCGCAGGAGCACCGACCCGATGCCGCAGCCGTCGCTCACAGCGAGACCCCCAGATCGGCGCCGACGTCGATGGAGATGGGCATCGGCGCCGGAACCGAGTTCAGCATCTCCTTGTAGGCCTTGTTCACGCGGTCCACCCCATCCGGCAGCTCGGTCTGCAGGGCCTGGAGGCTGTCGAGGACCGTCTGGAGGTCTTCGGTCACGTCCAGCGTCTTCACCAGCGGCTTCACGTCGTTGTCGTACACGTCCCGCAGCGGCGCCAGCGCCTTCTCCGGGTCCAGGTCCTCCACCGTCTGAAGGACCGAGGCGTACGTCTGGTCGAGCTCCGCGAGATCGGCCGGGGCGATCAGCAGGTCGAGGCTGATGGCCGAGAGCATCTCCTCGAACGCCTGGTCCAGGGCCTGCCCGAGCGCGCTGGGATCGAGCGCTTTCAGCTTGCCCTCGAGGTCGGTGAACAGCGCGCCCACCGCGTCGCGGAGGAATCCCAGGTTGAAGTCGCGGAGCCGCTGGATCAGCCCCTGGGCCGCCGTGGTCAGCGACTGCAGTGAGGCCGGGCCGCCGACCAGGCCGTCGAGCGCGGCGTGGACGCTCCCCGCCAGCGCTTCGAACTCGGTGGCGAACGGCTGGATGGCCACCCCGACCGGCTGGGCCATGCCGAACAGGACCCGCAGGACCGGCCTGACCAGGTCGTCGGCGGCCTGGCCGACGAACTGGCGCAGGTCGGCACCGGTGGGCTGGAGCGCCGCCAGGCAGCCGAGAACCGTCCCATCGGCGTGGAACCGCGCGTCCCAGCCCTGGAGCAGCTCGGTCAGCGAGGTTCCGGCCGAACCGAGATGTTCGGCCCAGTCGCCCAGGGACGTCCACGGCTTCCCGAATTCCGGGTCCGAGGGATCGAACCGGCCCAGCAGCGTGGTCAGGTCGGCCTTCTCGGCGGAGTCGGGCTGCAGGGCGGCCACTGCCGCCGGCGAGACGCCCAGGTACGCCTGGATCACCGCGGCCAGCTTGACCTGGGGCGCCGTGCCTCCCATCGAGGCCGCCGGGTCGAGCAGCGGAGACAGCACGGGCTGCAGCTCGGCGGCCTTCGTCTTGGCGATCGCGGCCTTCAGGTCCGACAGCGCGGGCTCGATCGAGGCCACGTCGACCGTGGTCAGCTCGTCCAGGATCGGGTCGAGCCACGCGTCGACCAGGGCGTCGGGGTCGGACAGCAGGTCCACGATCTGCTGGATGCGTTGCATGGCGGCGACGACGCTGTCGATGGGAGCCACCACGTCGGCCACCCGCTGCAGGGTCGCCCCGAGCTGATCGAGCGCGTCCTCGGCCGGGATGGCGTCCAGGACCCCGTTCACGGCCGCCTGCACCGCCTCGTCGAGCGGCGCGAGCAGGGCGTCGGGATCGAGCGATCCGAACGCCCCCATGAGCTCGGCGAACGGCTCAGCGAACGGCTCCAGGAGGGCTCCGGGATTCCCCGCCTGCCGAACGCGGTCCTTCAGGGACTCGAGTTCCTCGCGCACGGGAGCCAGCAGGGAGCTCGGTTGGAAGCCCTGCATCTGCTCGACCACCCCTCCCAGGGCCGTCGACACCTCGCCCGCTGCCACCTTCGCCGGATCGAACGCCTCCACTTTCTCCACCACGGTGGCCACGGAGTCCTTCGCCGTCTCGATGAACTGGCTGGGGCCCTGCTCGATGGCCTGGTTCAGGTCGTCCACCAGCGGATCCGTGATCGGTGCGAGATCCTGGGGAAGGGCACCCAATACCTGTGCGATGGCGTCGTGGATCGGCGGGGTGACCAGGGGCGGCGGGATGGCCTGGAGCACGTCGGTGACGCCCTCAATGGCGTCGACCACGTCGTCGCACACCGAGGAGAACGACACGCTTCCCAGTGCCTGCGCGGCCGCCGACACCGCGTCATGGATCGACTTCACCGTGTCGGTCACCGCCGGGTCGCCGAGCACCTCGCCGATGGCCTGCATCGCGGCCTGCATGCCGTCGGCGATGGCCTGTGGGTCGAACCCTCCCAGGGCCGATCCGATGGCGTCGACGGCTGCGTGGATGGCCGTCCGCACGGGTTCGAACACCTGGCCGAGCTTGGCCACGACGGTGTCGCTGAAGCCCTGGATCGCCTGCTCCACCTGCTGCGCCGCACCCGCCACGTCGACCTGGTCCAGCACGCTCTGGACCTGCCCGAACAGGTGCTGCACCTCCGTCGTCACCGCCACGAGCCCCGTCTCGAGGTCGTCGATGGCCGACATGGCCGGCCCCACCACCGTCTCGAGGGCTTGGCTGACCTGCGGGATGTCCAGCTTGGCCAGCAGGTCCTGGAGCCAACCCACGGCGGACGACAGCGGCTTGGTCATGGCCTGCATCGCCGGGCCCTCGAGCGCGCCGGGCGGAACCTGCACCACCGGCAGGGGCCCGACCCGGGCTGCCGGACCGAGCACCGAGACGACGTGCTCCACCTGGTCCTCCAGCTGGCGGGGCAGCGCAGCCGCCTGCTCGGCCAGCGCCGGCAGTCCGGCCAGGACGGGGTCCAGGTCCGGGCGGATCGAATCGAGCTGATCCAGCAGCGAACCGAGCTGCGCGATCGCTCCGGACGTGCCGGACAGGTCTCCGGCGGCCACGGCTGTCTTGATCTGGGCCAGCCCGGACGCGAGCCCGTCGGCGATCGTCCCCAGGTCCTGGACGTGCAGGCCCTGGGCCGCGGCGGCCAGATCCGCGGACGCGCCGCTCATCGCGGCGTCGATGCTGGCCTGGACGAAGGACGCGGCGTCGCCGAGGCTCTGGGCCAGGTTCGCGGCCACCCCGCTCGCGTCGAGCTGCTTCCAGTCGAGCAGGGTGACCAGGGCGTCCCGCACGTCGTCGATCAGCGGGAGGCCCAGGCCCGCGGTGAAGTCCGCCGCGGGCAGGTCCGTGGCCTTGACCAGCCACGCGAGGGCCGTGTCGACCGAGAGATCCGGGGGCACCAGGTCGAGCACGGACTTGACCTGGTCCAGGGCCTGCGCGGTGGGGGAGGGCGTGGACCCACCACCGCCGGGCCCTCCACCCCCACCGCCCCCACCCTGTCCCCCGCCAGGAGGCTCGCCGCCGTCCTGAG
>DASWCX010000080.1:0-2634 GCA_036395815.1 Actinomycetota bacterium
GATCGCGGCTCGGCCAGGGCGGTAGCCCAGGCGCTCGAGAGGGCAGTGGGCCGAGGGGTCGCGGTACGGGTGGCCTTCAACCTCGAGCGCCTCCACCGGGCCTCCGCGCCGCGACCTCCGCGGTGCGAGCCCGAGGCCATCGACGGCCTGGCCGTGCCCACCCGGCCCGTGCGGGGTCAGGGAACGCTCATGCACCACAAGTACGTGGTGCGCGACGGCGAGACGGTGTGGACCGGTTCGATGAACTGGACCGACGACGCGTTCGCCCTCGAGGAGAACGTCATCCTGCGGATCCACGCGCCGCGGGTCGCCGCCGCGTTCGAGAAGGACTTCCGGCAGCTGTGGGACGGAGGGTCCGTGGAGCGGAGCGGCGGCGCGGGCGCCGCTGCACGGGTGGACGGCTCGCTGGTCCGTCCCTACTTCTCCCCGAAGGGCCCGGCGCTCTCCCAGCAGGCCGCGGCCGTGATCGCCACGGCCCGGCACCGGATCCGGGTGCTGTCCCCGGTGATCACCGCGGGGGCGGTCCTCGGAACCCTGGCCGAGTTCGCCGGCCGGCCGGCGTTCGACATCACCGGAGCCTACGACTGGACCCAGATGGAGGAGGTCCAGGCGCAATGGCGAGCCGTGCCCGCCAACCACTGGAAGATCGCGGCGTGGCAGGTCATCGCCCCGCGCCTGTCCGGCAAGCATTCCACGCCGTACGGGCCGGACTCGCCGCACGACTACATGCACGCCAAGGCCGTGGTGGCCGACGACGAGGTGGTCGCCGGGAGCTACAACCTCTCCCGGCACGGCGACGGCAACGCGGAGAACGTGCTGCACATCAGGAGCGCGGAGCACGCCCACCGGATCGGGGTGTTCGCCGAGCAGGTGGCCGCGAGATACCGGGCCTGAAACGTGGGTCAGCCCTGGTCCTGCAGGATCTGCCCGAGCTCTGGATCTCCCAGCCTTCGGAACTTCCGGCGGCCCCTCGTCCGGTCGAGCACCGCGGCCTCCAGGTTCCCAACCTCGATGGGTCGCTCCTCGGCCTCAGACAGGGTCCGGACGGCGATGCGCGCCGCCTCCTCCGCCGGCAGGTCGGGCTTGTAGGCTTCCTGCAGGCGCGTGTTCAGATCGTCCGACCGGCCCCCCATGCCCACGTAGCCGCTCTGGTCGGCCACGCTGCCGTCGTACAGGATGTGGAACAGCTCGTTGTCCTCCGGCCGCTCCCCCACCTGTCCCACCAGGATCTCCACCTCGTAGGGCTTCATCTGCGTGGTGAAGATGGTGGACAGGGCCTGGGAGTAAGCATTGGCCAGGGTCTTGGCAGTCACGTCCTCGCGGCCGTAGGAGTACCCCCGAAGGTCGGCCAGCCGGACCCCCGAGATCCGAAGGTCCTCGAACTCGCTGTACTTCCCCACGCCGGCGAACGCGATCCGGTCATAGATCTCCGAGATCTTGTGGAGCGTGGCGCTGGGGTTCTCCGCCACGAACAGGATCCCGTCGGCGTACTCCATGGCCACCACGGACTTCCCTCGGGCGATGCCCTTCCGGGCGAACTCCGAACGATCCTTGATGAGCTGCTCGGGCGGGACGTACGGGGTGAACGCCATCTATGGTCCCTCGCCCGGGGCCTCGCGGGCCTGGCTGCCGCCGCGCTCCCGGCCGGCCTCACGGTTCGAGGCCACGATCGCCTCGAACGCCGTCCGGACCTCGTCCTCGGGGACCTCCTCCACCCCTCGCGCCGTGATCGCCTTGACCGTGGGGTAGATGCCCCGGACCGGGTTCGGCCCCCCGGTGGCGGCGTCCTCCTGGGAGGCGTCGTACAGGGCCTCCACCGCCGCCTCCACGGCCTCCCGGCGCGAGAGCCCCCGCCGCCACCGCTTCTTGAGCGTGCCCCGGGCGTGCAGCGAGCCCGACCCGGTCGAGTGATAGTCGGCCTCCTCCCAACGCCCCCCGGTCACGTCGTAGCGGAACAGCCGGCCCTCGCCCCGGCGCTCGTCGAACCCCGCGAACAGGGGCACCACCACCAACCCCTGGAGGGCCATGGGGAAGTTCCCCCGGATCATCTGGGCCAGCCGGTTCGCCTTCCCCTCGAGGGAGAGGCGGTCGCCCTCGACCTTCTCGTAGTGCTCGAGCTCCGTCTGGAACAGCCGCACGATCTCGGTGGCCTGTCCGGCGACCCCGGCGATGGCCACGGCCGACATGTCGTCGGCCGGGAAGACCTTGTCGATGCGCTCATCGGCGATGGAGTACCCCTCGGTGGCCCGGCGGTCCCCCGCCATGATGGCGCCGTCGGTGAACTTGAGGGCCAGGACGGTGGTGCCGTGGGGGACCTGGAGCCCGGCCTGGGACCCCGGGGCGGGAGCCTGCCTATCCGGTGCGTCGGCGGCCGCCCTGAGGAGGTCGGCGAAGCTCGGATTGGCCCCCAGCGGGTACGCCGGGCCGGGGAATCCGGGAGCTGGGTCGGTCACTCCCCGCCCTTCTGGACGTAGGACTTGACGAACTCCTCGGCGTTCTCCTCCAGCACGGTGTCGATCTCGTCGAGGATGTCGTCCATCTCCTCCTTGAGCTCGCTCGCCTTGGACGATGCGGTCACCTGACCGGCGTCTTCCTCGGCGTTACCGCCGTCCTTCTTCTGGATCCGCTTCTGTT
>DASWCX010000081.1:0-2534 GCA_036395815.1 Actinomycetota bacterium
CTGCTGCACACGGTCTACAACGCGGTGGTGGCGATCCTTCTCCTCGTGGCGTACGCGGGACTGGTGACCGCTCGGGCCGGTGTCTTGGTCGCGGAATCGGCCCGATGACCGGGCGCGAGGTGGGCGCCATCGCGTTCGGGGCGTTCGTCCTTGCCATGGTGGCCGGCACCGGCCTGGCGGTGGTTCGCGACCGCCGGGAGCTCCGCACGGAGACCTCGGCCGGTCGGCGGAGCTGGATCGTGCCGGCCGGCGTGGCCGGTGCCCTGCTCCTCCTGCTGGCCGCCGCGACCTGCGAGGCCACCCGCCCCCCGCCCCGGACCGCCACCACCTCCGGGAACGGGATCGCCCCTCCAACCCTCGGCGGGACCGCACCCTGTCTGCCCGCCTCCACCGCGGTGCGACTCTCGGCCAAGGGACTACGGTTCAGCACCGGCATCGGGGGTTGTCTCGCCGCGCCCGAGCTGACGCCGTTCTCGATCTCGTTCGAGAACATGGACCGGGGGGTGCAGCACAACGTCGGCATCTTCGCCGGGCCCCGGATGTACAGCATCAACTCGCCGACGCTGTTCCGGGGCCGGCTGGTCGAAGGCCCGGGGACGGTCGTGTACCAGGTGCATGCGCTGCCTCCCGGCCTGTGGACGTTCCACTGCGACATCCACCCTGACCAGATGTACGGGGCGTTCGTCGTGCCGCTGGTCGTGACCGACTCGGGGTTCTCGCCGCCCAGGGCCACGATGACCCAGGGGAACTCGATGGTGTGGTGGTTCTCGCCCCAGGATCGGCAGTCCCATACCGTGACCGATGCGTCGGGCGTGTTCGGCGGCCCCGGAGGCGATCTGGACTCGGGCGTGCGGCCGGCGGGCTCGTCGTTCGCCTTCAAGTTCCTGTCGGCGGGGAGCTATCCCGTGGTCGACCGGCGCACGTCGAATGCCGCGGTGATCGAGGTGCCCGTCCGGATCCGACCCACGCCCGGCATGGAGGGGCTCCACGACATCGTGTGGTCGCTCATGGACGCCCTGCCGCCCTTCGTGTTCGACGTGCAGATCCTGCGCCCGGGCTCAGCGACGTTCGCCGCCTTTCGGCAGGGCCAGACCGCCACCAGCGCCGGCTTCATGCCGGATGCGGGACCGGGACGCTACGAGTTCCGGGCCAGGCTCCGGAACACGGCCACGGGCAAGGCGTCCGGCTGGTCTCCCCCGGCCATCCTCGAGGTGCGTTGATCCTTCGGACGGGGCCCAAGAACCGCAACGATTTCCGTTGCGCTACACTGGGAGCAAGAAACACAGGAGGCGGACCTTGCCGGTCGCGGTCAGGGACAAGCTGCGCGCGGTCACCGAGGACCTGGGGAGCCAGGCCCGGGTGGCCCGGCTGCTGGGCGTGAGCCCGTCACGGGTCAGCCGGTGGCTCCGGACGGAGGAGCCCGACGCCGCCAACCGTCGGAAGCTCCAGGGGGTGGAGTTCGTCCTGGGGCGCCTGCTCGACGTCTACGGGCGCGACACCGGGCTGAAGTGGCTCCAGGGGACGAACGCGCAGCTCGGCCACCGAAGGCCCATCGATCTGCTGGCGATGGGCCGGGTCACCGAGGTGCTCGGCGCCCTGGAGGCCGAAGAGTCGGGCGCCTACGCCTGACCCGTGCTGTACAGGGTGTTCCCCCACCGCCCGGGCGCGGGAGCCGGCGAACCCGGCGGGCCCCTGTACGTCGCCCGCGACCGGCAGGGGGCAGGGCGGCACGACAATCCCGACCACTACGGAGCCCTGTACGCCTCGGCGTCCGCGGAGTCCGCGGTGGCCGAGCGGATCCAGGCGTTCCGCGGCCAGCCGCTGACCGACCAGGATCTGACCCGCGCCGATGGGACATCCCTCGCCCTGGCCGGATTCGATGAGGCCCTCCTGGACGAGCGCGTTGTGGTCGACCTGGACGAGCCGCGCGAGCTGACCCGCCGAAGGCTTCGTCCATCAGGCGTGGCCACCGGACACCGGGAGGTGACGCAGCCGATGGCCCTGGCGATCCATGCCGAAGGGGTCCCCGGGTTCGCGTGGTGGTCGGCGCTCGAAGCGTCCTGGCGGAACGTCACGCTGTTCGCCGAGCTGGCCGTCCCGTTGCTCGGTCCGGCCGGCGACCCACAGCCCCTCACCGTGGATTCGCCGGAGGTCCGGGCCGCCGCGGAAGTCCTTGGGATCGAGCTTCAGTCCGCTCCGAGCGGCAGATCCACCCCCGGACGGGCTACAGGTAGGTCCTGAGGTCCCAGAGCTCGGGGTAGAACCGTTTCTCCAGCGTGGTCTTCAGATAGGAGACGCCGGTCGAGCCGCCCGTGCCCGTCTTCGACCCGATCTGCCGTTCGACCATCAGCACGTGCCGGAGCCGCCAGGAGGCGATCAGCTCGTCGTGGTTCAGCAGCGACTCCGACACGGCGAACAGCTCCGTGTACGTCCCCTCGTCGCGGGCCAGCCGGAGCAGGCTCTCCCGGCGCGCGCCGGGATCGTCCGCGGGCATTGGGAAGCCCCTCGATTCGAGCAGGTGGCAGAACGCGTCC
>DASWCX010000082.1:0-3665 GCA_036395815.1 Actinomycetota bacterium
GTGGGGAGCTCGAGCGTGATCCGTCTGGGCGACTTCGCGCGCGCGAAGTTCCGGGACCTCCGAAGGGACGGGGTCTTGGGGCAATAGCCGCCCTGCCTCGAAGCCGACGTTAGAGAGGGCTAGCCGGTCTCGGCGGCGGAATCGCGGGAGGGCGCGGGCTTCTCGGCGACCGGCCTAGGGGCTCGGCCATCGCGGGGCGTGGCCGGCGGCAGTCCCGCCGTCCTGCTGATGTACTCCTCGTCGGCCAACCACTCGGTGGGCCCGGCCGTGGGGTCGTTCTTGCGAGCCTTGCGGTCGTCGCGCCGATCTTCCCTGGCCTGGCGCTTCTTGGCCTTCACCTCGCGGCGTTGTCTTTTTCCAGGGGTGTCAGGCATGAGCACATGCTAGCGGAACGGGCAAGAACGCGACTTGGTGACCATCTGTGCAACGGGAGAGGCCTCGACCGGTGACCCTCGGGGAAATGAGGATCACCGATCGGGGAGCGGGGGGATGAAACGCCGTTCGACCCCCCGCGCGTTCTCGGCGTGGCTTCGCCTGCTAGGAAACGGGCTTCACGCTCGCGGCCTGCGGGCCCTTCTGGCCCTGCGTGACCTCGAACTCGACCTTCTGTCCTTCGTCGAGGTTCTTGTATCCCTCGCCGGCGATGGCGCTGAAGTGCACGAACACATCGGCGCTGCCGTCGTCGGGAGTGATGAAGCCGTAGCCCTTCTCTGGGCTGAACCACTTCACGGTCCCAGTCGCCATACGCAATCCCCTCCTTTCCTCGCCTCGGGGCGTTACGTCTGCCCCTCAGGCACCCGGTGGGAGCCGGGGAGGGAACTGCTCGAAGCGAACTGCGATCGGTACCCTCGCGAGCACCATACCAGGGGCGGACCCCCCGTCAACAGGGCCGACGGGCCTACAGCCGACGGCCGTGGAGGGACTCCGCGCAGCCGACGGAGGCAGGCTCACGACGCGGGGGGCATGACAAGCGGAGCAATGTCGGATAGGATTCGGAGTGTGACAAAACTCCAAATCCGCTCCGTTCAGGATCCAGTCGCTACACCGGGCGCGGCTCGGGCCGCCGTGGAGGCCCTCAAGCTCATGGACGCCATGGGGCTGATGGAGGCCGGGGAGGACATCGAGGTCCTCGATCTGGAGACGGTCCGTGCCATGGCTCAGCGGGCGGCCGGGGCAGGGATCGGGGAGACCGCCGCGGTGGCCCTCCGAACCCGGACGAAGCCCGAGTCCAAGGACGTCGAGGCCGTCCTCGAAACCCTGCGCAGCGCCCTGGAGGCCTCCCCCGTCCCCGAGTTCGAATGGCCGTCGCTCATCGAGCTGTTTGGGACGGAGCAGCTGGCCGGACTGGTGGGGGTGTCGGTGGCCAGCCTTCGGCGATACGCGGGTGGCGGACGTCCGACGCCCGATGCCGTCGCGGCCCGGCTCCACCTCCTGGCTCAGCTCACGGCGGACCTTCGGGGGGCGTACTCGGAGGTCGGGGTGCGCCGATGGTTCGAGCGCAAGCGAACGCAGCTGGACGGGCTGGCTCCGCGGGACATCCTGAAGGGCGATTGGGATCCCGACGCCGCCGGACCCCAGGAAGTCCGGGCACTGGCCCGGTCCCTCGCGGGGGCCTCGGCCACGTGATCGGCGTTCGGGCGGCGGCCACGTGATCGGCTTTCGCCACTCGGATCCCCGGTTTCCGTTCCTGTGGGAGGACGCCTCCCAGCCACCCGGCCGATGGCACGGGGAAGGCGAGGGGCCGGTGCACTACTTCGCGGACACCCCCGACGGGGCGTGGGCCGAGTTCCTCCGGCATGAGGACATCACGGATCCCGCCGATGTGGCCGAGATTCGGCGGGCAGTGTGGGCCGTGGAGCTCGGCCGTCCTCCCCGGGAGGAGCCCGAACTCGGGGGCCGGACGCTGACCGGTGGGTTGCGTTCGTATCGGGCATGCCAGGGTGAGGCCCGCCGGTTCCGGGCCCGGGGGGCGAAGGGACTCGTCGCTCCCTCCGCCGCGTTGATGCCCGGCGCCGCCCACGGGTGGCGGGTGGAGGGTGGCTTGAGAAGAGGAGCGCCGCGCGACGGCAGGGTGATCGCCCTGTTCCGCCGGCGACCCGACCTGGTCGGCTGGGAGGCGGTCCACGAGGGACGCCCATCGGCCGGGCTGCTCGGCCGGGTCCGCCACTTCCCCGGCGTCGGCGCCCGCTAACTCGGGGAAGCCAGTTCGACGCGAACGCCGAGGAGCCGGACCGGCCGGTCCAGGTCGAACTTCGCCAGGGCCGCCAGGGCCCCGGCTTCCAGCGCATCGGACTCGAGCGTCGGCTCGGGAAGCGGCACACCGTGGGTCGAGGTGAAGAACGGCTTGAACCGGACCTTGACCACCACGCGCTCGGCCAGGCGGCCATCGTCCTTCAGGTCCTCGGCCAGCTGCCGGGCCAAGGAGGTCACCTCACTCCTGACCTCCTCCGGATCAGTGATGTCCTGCTGGAACGTCCGTTCTCGGCCTCGGCCCCTCGGCACATAGGGCTCCGAACTGACCGGCGAGTCGTCCTCGCCCGTCCCCAGCCTCCGGAGCCACGGGCCCGTGCTCGGCCCGAACCGCGCCGCCAGCATCTCCTCGTTCGCGTTGGCCAGCTCCTCCACGGTTCGAATACCGAGGCCCTCAAGCTTCGGCGCGGTCTTCTTCCCGATGCCCCACAGCTCGGACGTGGGGAGCGGCCCCATGACCTCGAACCAGTTCTCACGGGTCAGCCGGAACACCCCGGCCGGCTTGGCGAATCCCGACGCGATCTTGGCCCGGAGCTTGTTGTCGCCGACCCCGATCGAGCACCACAGCTCCGTTCGTTCGAGCACGGCCTTCTGGACTCCGCGAGCTAAGCCCTCGGGGTCGTCGCTCTCCACGTCCATGAACGCCTCGTCCCACCCGGCCACCTCGACTACGGCGGGGAAGGTCCGAAGCGTGTCCATCACCCGCCGCGACGCATCGAGGTAGGCGTCGGCGTCCACCGGGAGAAACACGGCCTCGGGGGCCCGCTTGTACGCCGTCCGAAGGGGCATGGCCGAGCGGATCCCGAACCGCCGGGCCTCATAGTTGGCCGTGGAGACCACGCCGCGTTTGGTGGGATCCCCGTCGCCTCCTACGACGACCGGCCGGTCCCTGATCTCGGGGCGCCGGAGCATCTCGACCGCCGCGATGAACTGGTCGAGGTCCATGTGCAGCACGTACCTGGCCACCGATCAAGCATGACCGACAATGGGCGTGATCAGGCGGAGGTAGTGAGAGTCCTCGAGATTCCAAGTCGTGGTTCCCGTCGACGTCCCGTCTCGTCTCGCGTCTATCCTCTGCCGGACGCCGACGCGAAGGGGTGAGAGGCTCGCCACGTGGGCGCCGCTGCGCACCCAGTGGTGCCTCGGGCCGCCGATCGAGCTGCAGCCCGGGCTTGATCTTCATCTTGGCTCGCCAGGGGAAAGGTGAGCACGATCTGCCACCCGCACCCAGCTCCAGCACCCCCACGACTTTGAACCTCCGGCCGGCGGAATATGATCAACATGCCCGCCTAGGCTGAGAGGCACCTGATGACCGACGAGGCGGTCCCCACCGACCGGGCGGAGGGCTTTGACCGCGCCACCATCGGGGTCCGCGTGGACCAGGAGCGTCGCCGGGCCAGCGTCGCCACTCGGAC
>DASWCX010000083.1:0-3465 GCA_036395815.1 Actinomycetota bacterium
TCACCGCGGCCTCGGGCGGCTTGGCGAACACGTCCTCGGGGTGGCCCACCAGGTACTGGTCGAGGGGATCGTCCTGAGCCACCATGACGGCCAGCGAGGGCTCGCCTCGGCGACCGGCCCGGCCGGCCTGCTGCCACATGGAGGCCCTGGTCCCGGGGTACCCGGCCAGCAGCGCCGCGTCCAGCGAGCCCACGTCGATCCCCAGCTCCAGCGCGTTCGTGGCCGCCACCCCGAGCAGCTCTCCGCTCGCCAGGGCACGCTCCAGCTCCCGGCGCTCCTCGGGGAGATAGCCGGCCCGGTACGCCTTGACCCGCCGCTTCAGCATCCCGGGCAGCTCCCGGCGGGCGAACTCGGCCACCAGCTCGGCCGACCGGCGGGTCCGGCAGAACGCGATGGTTCGAACCTCCTTCTCCACCAGCCGCCGGAACAGCCACGAGGTCTCCGACACGGCGCTTCTACGCAGGCCCAGCTCCTCGTCGACCAGCGGAGGGTTCCACAGGGCGAACAGCTTCTCGCCTCTCGGAGAGGTGTCCTCGGCCTCCTCCTTGAACGGCAGCCCCACCAGGCGCTCCGCGAGCTCCGTGGGGTTGCCGATCGTGGCGGAGGCCAGGACGAACTGGGTCTGGCCGCCGTAGTGGGCGATCAGCCGCCGGAGCCTGCGCAGGATCATCGCCACGTGGGAGCCGAACACGCCCCGGGCCACGTGGGCCTCGTCCACCACCACAAGGGAGAGCCGAAGGAGGAAGTCGCCCCACCGCGCGTGTCCCGGCAGGATCGAGGCGTGCAGCATGTCCGGGTTCGTCATCACCAGGTTGGCGTTCCGCCGGATCAGTGGGCGCTCGGCCTGCGGCGTGTCGCCGTCGTAGACCGCGGCCTTGACCTGGGGGAGCTTCAGGTCCCGGACCTGCCGGAGCTGGTCGCGGGCCAGGGCCTTGGTGGGGAACACGTACAGGGCCGTCCGCTTCTCGTCCCGCAGGACCCCGGAGGCGAAGGCCAGGTTGTAGACGAGCGTCTTGCCCGAGGCCGTCCCCGTGGCCACAACGACGTTGCGACCCGCGCCCACCAGGTCGAGGGCCCGGCGCTGGTGTGGGTAGAGCCCGTCGATCCCGAGCAGCCCCAGCCGGCTCCGCAGGAGGTCGGGGAGCCCGTCGGGGAGGGGCTCGAGCACGGGGTCTCGCTCGGCCAGCACCTCGAGGTGGGCCAGGCAGGCCTCGCTGCCCTCCATGGAGGCCAGGTCCTGGAGGAAGCGCCGCGGATCCATCGAGCGCGATGGTAGTGGCCGGATGGGACAATGGGCAGCCGGCCGCCGCCGCGGACCCATCGGCAGCCGTTCGAAGGACTCGAGCGGCCCGGGCGGCGCTGCCTCGAGGAGGCCGCCGTTGGAGTGGGTCGAACTGGTCGCGGCGTTCGCGCTGATCCTGGTTTCCGCCGAGCTGTTCACCAACGCCCTGGAGTGGGTGGGCCAAAGCTTCGGGCTCTCCGAGGGGGCGGTGGGGAGCGTGCTGGCGGCGGTGGGGACAGCCCTGCCGGAGACCCTGCTCCCGCTGGTGGCCATCGGGTTCGGCGCCAGCTCGGGCAAGGAGATCGGGATCGGGGCGATCCTGGGTGCCCCGCTCATGCTGACCACCCTCGCCATGTTCGTGCTGGGCGTCTCCACGCTGCTGTTCGCCCGTCGCGGGAGGCGGTCCACCGAGATCCTGGGCGATCGCCGGGTCCTGCTCCAGGACCTCGGCTACTTCCTGGCCATGTACACCCTGGCCCTGGTGGCCGGGCTGTTCCACCATGCCTGGTTCAAGTGGGCGCTGGCCGCCGTGCTGTTCGTCGGCTATGCCTTCTACGTCTACCGCCACTTCAAGAGCCCGGGGGAGAAGACCGAGGAGCGGGAGGTGGTGGGAGAGGATCTCGGGCCCCTACGGCTGCGGCGGCTGCTGGTTCGGTTCGAGCGCAAGCCGGTCTCATGGTCGCCGAGCCCGCCGCCGTGGGCGAGCGTCTCGCAGGCGCTGATCGCCCTGGGAGGGATCGTTGGGGGGGCCCGGGTGTTCGTGGACGGCATCGATCGGGTGGCCCACACGTTCGGTGTGCCGGAGCTCGTCCTGGCCCTGCTCATCGCGCCGCTCGCGACCGAGCTCCCCGAGAAGTTCAACAGCGTGCTCTGGGTTCACCGGGGGAAGGACACCCTCGCGCTGGGGAACCTCACCGGGGCGATGGTCTTCCAGTCGTCGTTCCCGGTGACCGTGGGGCTGCTGCTGACCCCCTGGCGGCTCACGGGCGACGCCCTGGTCGCCGCTCTGGTCGCCCTGGGCGCGGGGTCGATCCTGTGGGTGACGCTGAGGGTCAGGGGCTCGCTCGGCGCCAAGCTGCTCCTGGCGCAGGGAGTGATCTACGGGGCGTACGTGGCGTACGTGCTGGCCCGGGTGTAGGGCCCGGCGCGCCGGGACCGCGTCCTACCGCCCGGCCAGCCCGTCCTTGCGCATGTCGGCGAAGACGGAGTGGGCCGAGGGACTGACGAACACCACGCTGGCACCGCCGGCGGTGCCGGTGCTGCCCGGCACGACGAGGTTGTTCACGTTGCGGGGCTCGACCTGGGTGGCGGTGAGGGCCAGGTCCAGCAGGGTGCTGGGCGGGAGATCGGTCGACACGTTCCTCCACCCGGCGGAGATCCAGGTGAACAGCACGGCGGGATTGGCAGGGAACTGCTTCCCGAGCTGGGCCAGCGCGGCCAGGAACAGCCGGCCCTGGTTCTGCGACCGGCTGAAGTCGCCGTTCGGCGTGTCGTGGCGGTTCCGGGCGAACGCCAGTGCCTGCCACCCTCGCATGTGGATCGGGCCCGCCTTGAAGTTGGCCCCGGAGTAGCGGTCGTGCATGGCGTAGGGCACGGTCACGGTGAGTCCGCCGATGTAGTCGACCATCCGCCGCAGGCCGCCGAAGGACGTGAGCATCCAGAAGTCGACCCGGATACCGGTGATGCTTTCGATGGTCTTGACCATCAGCGCAGGACCGCCGTCGACCATGGCGCTGTTGATCTTGGAGGTCCCGAACCCCGGGATGTGGACCCAGGAGTCCCGGGGAAATCCCAGGACGGTGGCGTGGGTCCGGCTGCGATCGATCCCGATCAGGTGGATGGAGTCTGCCCGCTGGCGGTCCACCCGCTGGCCCGGCCGGGCGTCGCTCCCGAGCGCCAGGATGAACAGCGGCCGCTTGCCCTGGAGAGCCGGCACGAACGACGCTCCATGCGCCGAGTGGATCTCGACCACCGGGGTCCCCGCCGCCGCCGGCGGTGCGCCGGGACGGAATCCCAGCGTAACCGCCGCGGCCACGACGAGCAGGGCCGCCATCAGCCCAGCGATCCGCGCCGCCCGGATCACCCGCCGGCCCCCGGTCCCGTTCATACCGTGGCGCTGGCGGTCGGCCCGGCGAGCGGGCTGGGACGGGGGGCCGGGTACTGCCTGACGGTGGTGCGGGCGC
>DASWCX010000084.1:0-15459 GCA_036395815.1 Actinomycetota bacterium
GGGCTGAAGGTGGTGACGCCGTCGACGCCGGTCGACGCCTACCACCTGCTCCGGACGTCCATCGCTGACCCCGACCCCGTCATCTTCTTCGAGCCGAAGAGCCGCTACTGGTCGAAGGAGGAGGGCTCGCTCGACGGTGACGGTCAGAGCCTCCCGATCGGAAGGGCCCGGGTGGTTCGGGAGGGCGGGGACTGCACGGTGATCACGTATGGAGCCATGGTGGCGAAGTCCCTGGCGGCGGCCGCAGTGGCCGCGGAGGTCGGAACGGAGATCGAGGTCCTGGACCTTCGTTCCCTGGTACCGCTGGACCTGGAGGCGCTGGCGGGATCCGTTCGCAAGACCGGCCATGCGGTGGTGGTCCACGAGGCCCCCATGACGCTCGGAATGGGCGCGGAGATCGTGGCCCGGATCGTCGAGGACTGCTTCGACTACCTGGAGGCGCCGGTCCTGCGGGTGACCGGCTACGACACGCCCTACCCGCCGGCCACCATCGAGAACCACTACCTTCCCAGCGTCGAACGCATCCTCGACGCGATCCACCGGGTCAGGAACTACTGATGGCCGTTCGCGACTTCCTCCTGCCGGACTTGGGCGAAGGGTTGGAGGACGCCGAGGTGGTGACGTGGCGGGTGGCCGAAGGCGACAGCGTCGAGCTGAACCAGACCCTCGTCGAGGTCAACACGGCCAAGGCGCTGGTCGAGATCCCGGCCCCATGGGAGGGCGTGGTGGAGAAGCTCCACGCCGCCGAGGGCGACGTGGTCAAGGTGGGCCAGCCCCTGGTGTCGATCCGGGTGGACGACGCGGCCAGGTCGGACGAGGGCATGGAGACGAAGCCCAAGCGCCAAGCTGTGCTGGTCGGCTACGGCGTCGAGGAACAGGACGAGGTGGCCCGGGCCCGCCGGCGCGTGGAACGCCGCATCCGGGGAGACGGCGAGGACGCGCAGGCCGTGCGCGCCACCCCACCCATCCGTAAGCTCGCCCGGGAGCTCGGGGTCGACCTCGCGGCGATCGCCGGCACCGGCCCCGACGGCCGCATCACCAGGGAGGACGTGACCAGCGCATCGGAGGATCTGGCAGCCACCACACCCGCGCCCGAGTCGGTCGAGGCCTCGTTCGAGCCCCTCCGGGGCAATCGCCGGATCATCGCCGAGCACATGCTCCGTTCGGCTCGCGAGATTCCCCACGTGACCGCGTGGGTCACGCTGGACGCGACCTGGCTGATGGCCCTTCGGGAGGAGCTGTCCGCCGAAGCCGGCAAGCGGATCAGCCCACTGCCGATCGTCGTTCGGGCCCTGGCCGAGATCTGCGCGGAGCATCCCAAGCTGAACTCCTCGTTCGACGCCGAGCAGTCGAGGATCGTGCTGTTCCGCGAGTGCAACGTCGGCGTGGCGGTCGACACCGACGACGGCCTCCTGGTTCCGGTCATCCACTCGGCACAGGCGAAGGGCATCGTGGAGATCGCCGGAACGATCGAGGAGCTGTCGCGGACCGCCCGAAGCCGGCGGCTCAAGCCCCAGCAGATGCGAGGCGGGACCATCACCGTGACGAACGTCGGCTCGTTCGGCTCGGAGTCCGGCACCCCGATCATCAACCACCCGGAGGCCGCCATACTCGCCCTGGGGGTGATCGAACCTCGGGCCTTGGTGGTCGACGGCGCGGTCGAGGCCCGCCTCGCCGCCACGCTGGCGCTGTCGTTCGATCACCGGGTGATGGACGGAGCCGAGGCCGGCCGCGCGCTGAAGGCCCTCGCGGACCTTCTGGAGAGCCCGTTCCGCCTCGGCGCGCTCCCCCGGTAGCGCCCCGTGCGGATCGTCTCCCTCCTGCCCTCGGCCACCGAGATCGTGTTCGCCCTCGGCCTGGGCGACCAACTCGACGGCGTCACCTACGAGTGCGACTTCCCCCCGGAGGCCAGGACGAAGCCGGTGGTCTCCGACACCGCGCTGCCCCAGGACCGCCCCCTCTCTGCTGCCGAGATCGACCGGCTGGTCGGCGGGTTCATGGACCGGCGCGAGCCCATCTACCAGCTGGACAAGGGCCTGATCCGCGACATCCAACCCGACCTGATCCTGACCCAGGACCTGTGCCGGGTCTGCGCCGTGCCGTCCGGCCAGGTGGAGGACGCGCTCAGGGAGTTGGGGTGCTCCTCGACCGTCGTGTCCCTGGATCCCCACTCGCTGGAGGAGATCCTCGACTCCGTCGTGGAGGTCGGGCGCGCCACGGACACGGAGGCGAACGCCGCCCGGCTGGTCGGGGAGCTGCGGGAACGCATCCAGCGGGTGAAGGACCGCGCCGCCCGCCTCCCCTCGATCCGGACGCTCTGTCTCGAATGGTCCGACCCGCCGTTCGTGGGCGGGCACTGGATCCCCGAGATGGTCGGGATCGCGGGCGGCACCAACCTGCTCAACGAACCGACGATCGGGTCCCGCACGGTCACCTGGAAGGAGGTGGCCGATGCAACGCCCGAGATCATCGTGTTCATGCCGTGCGGCTACTACCTGGACGACGCCGAAGCCGAGGCCGGCCGGCTGTTCCAACAACCCGACTTCGCCGGCACCCCCGCCGCACGCGGGAACGCCGTGTTCGCCGTCGACGCCTCGAGCTACTTCAGCCGGCCCGGCCCCCGGATCGTGGATGGGCTCGAGATCCTGGCGTGGGCCATCCACCCCGAATCGTTCCCGGAGCCGCCTTCCGACAGGATCGTCCGTCTCGAAAGCTGACCCGGTGGGATGTCAGTCCTCGCCGGGGAGGACCACCCGGCCGGCCAGCCACACGTCCTTGATGACCACCTTGATGGCGGCGGCGATGGGCAGGGCCAGCAGCGCGCCGGCGAAGCCTTCGAGGCTGCCGCCGATCAGGACGCTCACGATCACCATCGCCGGGGAGAGGTCGACGGCCTTCTTCATCACCCGGGGGACGATGAGGTAGTTCTCGACCTGCTGATAGACCAGGAAATAGATCGCGGTGACGATCGCCTCACCCAGGCCGGCGAACGCGGCCACGATCACCGCCGCCAGCGCGCCCAGGGTCGCGCCGACCGTGGGGATCAGGTCGGCGATGGCCACCCACATGGCCAGGGCCGCGGCGAACGGCACCCCGATCAGGCGGAGCGCGATGAACGCGGCGATCCCGGCGATGATCGAGATCGCGATGTTCCCAGAGACGTAGCCGCCGATCCGCTGGAGCGACTCCTCGAACACCCGGACGTCCCGGGCCCGGTGCTCGCCCTGGAACAGCCGTTCGGTCAGCTGCTCCAACCGAGGCAGCGACAGCAGGAAGTAGATCGTGAGGATCGCCACCGTGAGCAGGTTGAAGATGATGCTCCCCACGCTCCTGGTGATCCCCAAGACCGTGCTGAACGAGGCCGAGGCCAGGCTGGGAAGCTTCGACGTGGCGTCCTTCAGCCGCTGCGAGATGTGGTACTTCGCGTCGAGCTTGGCGAACCCCTTGTTGTCGGTGCGGAGCCTATGCACGTAGTCGGGGATGCTGGCGGCAAGCTGCTTGACCTCCCGCACCAGAGGGGGGACCACCAGCCAGGCGAACAGCAGCAGGAACCCCACCGCGGCCAGGAAGATCAGCATCACAGCCCAGCCCCGAGGGATCCGGAACCGCTCGAGGTACCGCACCGGGCGGTCCAGCCCGATGGCCAGGACCGCGGCGACGAGGACCAGGACCAGGATGTTGCGCACCGACCACGCCGCGGCCAGCACGCCGAGGACGATCACCACGGTGACCGTGATCCGCGCGTAGTAGGCCATCGAGGGCGCCCCGCTCGGGGCCGTCACCGGCTCGATCGGGCCATCTGCCGCGGTGGGATCATCCACGGCCGTAACTCTCGGCCCTGGCGGGTCCCATTTCCAGCACCCGGCCACCCGGCGTCGAAGTTGAGGACCGAGTGAGTGCCGGGTACGGTGGCCGCATGGCTGCCGTCCGGAACCAAGTTCGAGGGAGCGACGTCGGCAAGCGCGTGTCGTTCCAGTACGAGCTGCCGAACGGCTACGTGGGCGAGGTGGTCGGGACCCTCGAGGCGTGGGACGAGGCGGCGAACACCTATCTGGTCCGCAACCGGGAGGGCAACGTCGTCAGGGTACCGGCGCTCGGGGTGCGATTCGGGAAGCTCGTCCCGGGAGGCTGACCGTTCCTACGCGGAGGCGAAGGCCTCCGCCACCCGATCGAGAAGGTCCTCGATGTCGAACGGCTTGGCGAGGAAGGAGTCGACGGCCGTGCTCTCCTCCTGGGCCCGGTCGGCCACGCCGGCCGCCGCGGAGACCAGGATCACCTTGGGCCGGCGTTCGTCCGGCATCTCCTTGATGCTCTCGAGCACCGACCAGCCGTCGAGGCGGGGGAGCATCACGTCCAGGATCAGGACGTCGGGCTCGAACGAGGCCAGGGCCTCGATCGCCGCGACCCCCTCGGAGGCCACCCGTACCTCGTAGCCCTCCGACTCCAGGTTGAACCGCTCAACCCAGGCGAGCGTCGCCTCGTCCTCCGCGATCAGGACCCGTTTCGTGGTCATCGCAGGCGCACTCCCGGCTCCTCGACGATCAGCCCGATGATCGACGCGTCCGTGCCCACCGCGCGGACGGCATCGACAGCCCGCTCCTGGAGCCCAGCGGGCACCACCACCGCCATACCAATACCCATATTCAGCACTCCAAGCAACTCGAGCGGATCCAATCCTGCGGCCCGGGCCACCGATCCGAAGATGGGCTGCGGCGTCCACGCGCTCGCGTCGAGGTCGGCGCCCAGGCCGGGCGGTAGGGCCCGGGGGATGTTCTCCAGCAGGCCTCCCCCCGTCACGTGGGCCGCCGATCGGGCCAGCCCGGCCTGGGCCAGCGCCAGCAGCGGGCGGACGTAGATGGCGGTTGGCTCCAGGAGCTCCTCTCCCAAGGTCCGGCCGAGCTCCGGCTCGAACCGATCGAGGTCGGCGGGGTCGGAGAGCATGACCCGGCGCACCAGGCTGTAGCCGTTCGAATGGAGACCCGACGACCGGAACCCGACCACCGCGTCCCCGGGCCGAGCGGAGGCGGGATCCAGGAGGACGTCCTCGTCGACCAGGCCGACGCAGAACCCGGCGAGGTCGAACCCGCCGGGCGTCATCACGCCGGGGTGCTCGGCCGTCTCCCCGCCCAGCAGGACGCAGCCCGCCCGCCGGCACCCCTCGGCCACGCCGGAGACGATGGAGGCCACTTCCTCGGGCACCAGGCGCTCCACGGCCAGGTAGTCGAGGAAGAACAGCGGCCTGGCCCCGGTGCAGACCACGTCGTTCGCGGACATGGCCACGAGGTCGATCCCGACGGTGTCGAGCTTGCCGGCGAGCCTGGCCACCTCGAGCTTCGTCCCCACCCCGTCGGTGGCCCCCGCCAGCAGACGGCGTTCGTCGAGCCGGATCAGGCCGGCGAACCCCCCGATCCCGCCGGCCACATCGGCATGCGGCGTGTCGGCGGCCAGCTCCCGGATCAGCCCCACGGCCCGGTGGCCGGCCTCCACGTCCACACCCGACGTTCGATACGCGGCCCTGCCGGGATCACCGGGCTCTCGCGGACCGGGGGAAGGGCTTCCCGCTTCGGTCACAGGGTCTCGAGGGCGAACTTCGAGGGCTCCTCGTCTCCGACGGGGATGGGGTACTCGCCGTCGAAGCACGCCCGGCAGAACGAGCCACGGGGCGACTCGGTGGACGCCACCAGCGAGTCGACCGAGAGATAGGCGAGCGAGTCGGCCCCGACCAGCTCGCGGATCCCGTCGACGTCGTTCTGGGCCGCCACCAGCTCGCCGCGGGTCGACATGTCGATGCCGTAGAAGCAGGGCCACCGGATGGGAGGGCTCACGATCCGCAGGTGGACCTGGGCCGCGCCGGCGTCCCGGAGCACCTGCACGATCTGCCGGGTGGTGGTCCCCCGCACGATGGAGTCGTCCACCACCACCAGCCGCTTGCCCCGGACGGCGTCCGGGAGCGGGTTGAGCTTGAGGCGGACCCCCCGCGACCGCAGGGCCGGGGTCGGCTCGATGAAGGTGCGGCCGATGTAGCGGTTCTTCATCAGGCCCTCGCCGTAGGGGATGCCGGACACCTCCGCGTATCCCTGGGCCGCCGAGTGGCCCGTGTCCGGGATCGGTATCACCAGGTCGGCGTCCGCCGGGGACTCCCGGGCGAGCCGCCGGCCCATCTCCCTCCTGGCCTCGTGCAGGCTCCGGCCGTACATCCGGGAGTCCGCCCGGCCCAGGTAGACGAACTCGAACAGGCAGAGCTTCGGCGTGGGGTGCTCGTCGAACCGCCGGGACCTCACCCCCCGCTCGTCGAGGGCCACCAGCTCGCCGGGCTGGACCTCGCGCACGTAGCTCGCCCCCACCACGTCGAGGGCACAGGTCTCCGACGCGACGCACCAGCCGCCTCCGGGCAGCCGCCCGATGGCGAGAGGCCGGATGCCGAAGGGATCCCGCGCCGCGAACACGGTCCGCTCGTCGCAGAGAACGAAGGAGAACGCCCCGCTCAGGGTGGGGAGCACCCGGATCGCCGCCTCCTCCAGCCCCTCGTGGAGGTGCTGGGCCAGAAGGGTGGCCACCACGTCCGTGTCGCTGCTGGCCCGGGTCCGGCGGCCGGCCCTTCGGGCCAGCTCGGACGTGTTCACCAGGTTGCCGTTGTGCCCCAGCGCCAGCCCGCGGGTCCCGTTGGTCTTGAACGTGGGCTGGGCGTTGTCCCAGGTGGAGGACCCGGTGGTGGAGTACCGGGTGTGGCCGATGCAGAGGTCGCCCTGCAACGAGGACAGCGTGACCTCGTTGAACACCTGCGAGACGAGCCCCAGCTCCCGGTAGACCACGATCCGGTGGCCGTCGGCCACCGCCATCCCGGCGGATTCCTGTCCCCGGTGCTGAAGGGCGAACAGCCCGAAGAAGGTAAGCCGAGCCACGTCCTCCCCCGGCGCCCAGACGCCGAACAGGCCGCACGCTTCCTTCGGGCTCTCCGATCCCACGGTCTGGTCGATGCTAGCATCCGCCGCCGACGGGACCGGCAGGGCGGCCCTCGAACTGAGTGACAAGACCCGACCAGACAAGCGGTCAGGTAATGGGGACGACCTCCTGGTACCCCTCCGCGATCTTCACGGGCTGGGCGCCGTCGAATCGGAAGACCTGTCCGTCCATCGTCTCGTACATGAGGATCCGGCCCAGGAGATCCATGCGGATGAAGGCGACGTCGGGTGCGGGATCCATCAGGGTCCTCAGCAGGTGGCCGGTGGCGGGATCCACCGCGACGATGCGAGGCGGCTGTTCCTCGTGCTGGCCGCAGCAGAACTCCCACACCACGAGCCCGCCGGACTGCTCGTCGTTTCCCGCCGGGATCCACGTCGTCCTGTCCGGCTGTACGAGCCGGGTCCCATTCACCAGGGCCATCCCCCGGTCGCGAACCGTGTCCAGCTCGAAGACGTTCAGTCCCTCCTCGTAGCAGAGCGAGTAGGCCAACCGGCGGGAGTCCCCGAGCCACGAAAGCCGGCACACGCCCGTGTACCCGGGCGGGCGCGAGCCAAGGCTGCCGAGCTTCCATCGGGTCTCGCTCCCGGTCGCCAGATCGCGCACGACCAGCTCCTGGTGCGAGTCGCACCCGTAGTCGGCCGTCATGTACGCGAGGAACCGGCCGTCGGGGCTGACCGCCGGATCGACCCCGGGTGCGATCGTCTGGGGCTGCCCGCCGATGAGCGAAACCCGCATCAGCGTGGCCGTGCAGTTCGGTTCGACGGCTGAGTAGTACACGTCGGGGAACTTCGCTCCCGGCGGACCGACGAACACGTCCCTCGGTGGGACGCCGTAGGATCCCGGGTGGACCAGCACGGTCGTCTCGCCCCCGCTCACGTCGACCAGGACGAGGTCGCCGTGCTTGACACCGACGAACGAGCCGGAGGGCTTCGGCTCGATGACGATGGGAACCGGCCCCCGCACGGCAGTGACGAACCACACGCCGGTGGGGTCGTGGCGGAGCAACCGGTCGAGGGTGACCACCGCCCGCGACGGGTGAGGGTCGCGGCATGGGGTGCTGCCGTTCGGGTCACACGTATAGATGGTGATGGGCACCGGCCCCGACTGGGTGTCCGCCGCCCCCGCGCCGTCGCCGACGAACGGGTCCGGCCACCCCAGCACGGTCTGGGCATAGGCCGAGGCGACCTTGCCCGGGAAGAGCTGCGGCACGAACTTCGCGTCGCCCGCGTCGGCTCCCGCTTGGGCCCTCAGGGCCTCCTCCCGGGTGGCCTGGGGCCAGAGGCCCGGCCATGCCGCCGAGCTCGGCCCCGGCGTGGGACGCGCCGGCTTGTCCGAGCTGGCGCCCGTGGCGGCCCTGACGCCGGCGAACCCGCCCACCGCGAGGGCCGTGGCCAGGAGTCCGGCCAGCCCGGCGTTCTTCCACCGGCGTCGTCGGGCTCGGCGAAGGAGCGAGCGCGGGATCTCCGAAGGGACCAGCACCTCCTCGGCCTTGGCTCGCAGCAGTCTCTCGAGGTCGTCCACCGCGCTCAACCTCTCGCCGGGAACTGGTCACGGAGACGCTCGAGCCCCCGTGACACGAGCGACTTCACCGTTCCGACCGGACACCGCAGCACCTCTGCCGTCTGGGCCTCCGTGAGGTCCTCGTAGTACCGGAGGACGATGGCGGCCCGTTGCCGCTCCGGCAGGGACTGCAGCACGCGCCACATCTCCTCCCGGGTCTCGATGTCGGGAGCATCCGCGGGCTCGGCCGGAGATCTCGCCTCCCGGCGCAGATACGCCCGCTCCACCTCCAGCCGGCGGAAGTGCGAGTTCGCCAGGTTCACCACCACCCGCCGCAGGTACCACTCGAACGAATCGCGGTTCCTGAGGTCGTGGAACCGCCCCACCACCCGGACGAAGGCCTCCTGCACGATGTCCTGCGCCAGGGCGTGGTCACCGGTCAGGAGATAGGCGAGCCGGGCCGCGGCGGGCGCGTGTCGCGCGTACAGCTCGGAGAGGGCTCCCCCTTCGACCGGGTCGGCACGGGACTCCGTCACCACCTTTCGGCCGGCTCGTCATCACGCTGCCTCGGGACCATTCCTCGCCTTCCCGCGTCTCCCCTGCCCCCGGTGTCAAGACGCGGGGATGCCCGTGAAAGGTTCCGTCGAACGTCCTCTCGCGAGGCCGGTCACCCGGCCAGGCGCCGGCCGGCCATGAGCTTCGGGATGGTGCCCTCGTGGACCGCGATGGCGTCGGACAGGTCCAGCTCGAACAGCCCCTCGAAGCGCAGAGCCCTGCCGCCGGTGAGGCCGAGACGGACCAGCGGGACTCCGTGAAAGGCCGCCATGGACTCGAGCTCGCGATCGCGGCCGAGTCGGGCGGTCACGACGGCGCGTGAGGCCGACTCGGAGAACAGCGAGACCCATGGAGGAAGGTCGCTCGCGGGAAGGGCGGCGTGGAAGCCCACCCCTCCGGCGATGGCGGACTCGGCGAGCGCCACGGCCAGCCCGCCGTCGGACAGGTCGTGGCAGGAGGCCAAAACGTCCTGGCGGGAGCATTCGTACAGGAGCTGGTGGAGGTTCGCTTCGGCCTCCAGGTCGAGGGCCGGCGGACGGCCACTCACCTTGCCCAGGACCGCCTCGGCGTACTCGCTTCCCCCCAACTCGGGAAGGGTGCTCCCCATGAGGTAGATGGGAAGGTCGGGAGCGGGAAAGGCGGACCGCATGAGCAACCGGTAGTCGTCGAGGAGGCCGAGCATCCCGACCACGGGGGTGGGGTAGAGCGCGGACCCGCCCGACTCGTTGTAGAAGGAGACGTTCCCGCCGGTGACCGGGGTTCCGAGTGCGGCGCACGCCACCCCCATCCCCCGGACCGCCTCGGCGAAGGCCCACATCACCTCGGGCCGCTCGGGGTTCCCGAAGTTGAGGCAGTTGGTCACCGCCAGCGGACGCGCTCCGACGGCGGCGACGTTTCGTGCCGCCTCGGCCACGGCGTGGGCCGCGCCGAGGTACGGGTCGAGGTGGCAGTAGCGGCCGTTGCCGTCGCACGCTACGGCCACGGCCCGAAGCGTCCCCTCCAGCCGGATCACGGCGGCGTCGGCCCCGGGCCCCTGGACGGTCCCGCCCTGGACCAGGGAGTCGTACTGCTCCCACACCCACCGCTTGCCCGCCACGTTGGGCGAGCCCAGCACGGCGACGAAGGCGTCCTCGAGGGAGCCGGGGAGCGTCGTCCCCGTGGGGTCGTCCTCCCGGACCCGGTCGAGCCATCGGGGGCGCTCGGCCGGGCGCTGGTACTCGGGCCCCTCGTTCGCCAGGGCGGCGGCGGGAACCTCGGCCACCACGTCGCCGCGGTGCCGAACCCGGAGCCCGCCCCCCTCGACCAGGTTGCCGACGGACGACGCCGAAAGCCCCCACCGGCGGCAGACGTCCCGGACCGCGTCGACCGCGTCGGGGCGCACCACGGCGAGCATGCGTTCCTGAGACTCCGACGTGAGGATCTCGAACGGCTCCATCCCGGGCTCCCGCTGGGGCACGGCGTCCAGGTCCAGCTCGGCGCCCAGGCCGGCCCGGGCGGCCGACTCCGACACGGCGCAGGTGAGCCCGGCCCCGCCCAGGTCCTGGAGCCCCTCGAGGAGGCCCCGGTCGGCCAGCTCGAGGCACGCCTCGACGAGCAGCTTCTCCGAGAAGGGATCTCCGATCTGGACGCTGGGCCGCGACGCGTGGGCGTCCTCGTCGAGCGTGCGGGACGCCAGCACCGACACCCCGCCGATCCCGTCGCGGCCGGTGCTCGCGCCGATCAGGACCAGGACGCTTCCCCGGCGGCCGGGCCTTCCCCTGAGCAGCCGGTCGGCCGGGGCGAACCCGACGCACATCACGTTCACGGTGGGGTTCGGCCCGTGGCACGGGGCGAACTTCACCTCACCGCCAACCGTGGGCACCCCGATCGAGTTGCCGTACTGCCCGATCCCCGCCACGACGCCGGCGAACAGGTAGCGGTTCCTGGCGTCGTCGAGCGGGCCGAACCGCAGCGGGTCCAGGAGGGCCGCCGGGCGGGCTCCCATGGCGAGCACGTCGCGGACGATGCCGCCCACGCCGGTGGCCGCCCCCTGGAACGGCTCCACGGCGCTCGGGTGGGAGTGGGACTCCATCTTGAACACGCAGGCGACCCCCTCGCCGAGGTCGACCACCCCGGCGTCCTCACCGGGTCCGACCAGGATCCGTGAGCCGGTGGTGGGGAGGGTCCGAAGGTGGACCTTGCTCGACTTGTACGAGCAGTGCTCGGACCACATGGCGGCGAACATGGCGAGCTCGGGTG
Organism: Actinomycetota bacterium; assembly: GCA_036395815.1. GTDB lineage: Bacteria > Actinomycetota > UBA4738 > UBA4738 > UBA4738 > DASWCX01. Next base: position 11,257 of record DASWCX010000084.1, read on the forward strand.
CGTTCGGCTCGCGGCCCAGGAGCGCCACGATGGTGTCGTACTCGTCGTCGGTGAGCGCCAGCGCGCGGTGCATGGGCTCGGCCGGCGGCTGCACCCGGTCCCTCGTGGTGCTCACGCCGAAACCGCGGCCCGGGCAGAGGACAGCAGCCATTCGAACACCTGCTGGCCACCCGTGGGGCCGAGGTCCGGATCGACGGCGTGCTCCGGGTGGGGCATCATCCCCAGCACGTTGCCGCGGCGGTTGCGGACGCCGGCGATCCCCCGGAGGCTCCCGTTCGGATTGAACGCCTCGTCCAGCGCGCCGTCGGGCGAGCAGTACCGGAAGGCCACCATCCCGTCTCCCTCGATCCGTTCGAGCTCGTCGGGCGAGGCGGCGAACTGGCCCTCCCCGTGCTTGATCGGGACCGGCAGCACGTCACCGGATCGTTCGTCCCGGATGGTGATCCACCGGCAGACGAATGCGAGCCCTCGGTTCCGGATCAGGGCACCCGGCAGCAGGCCCGCCTCGCACAGGATCTGGAACCCGTTGCAGATGCCCAGCACGGGTCCCCCGGCCGAAGCGAGCTCGCGCACGGCCTCCATGACCCGGGCGAATCGAGCGATCGCCCCGGTGCGAAGGTAGTCGCCGTAGGAGAAGCCCCCGGGCAGGATCACCGCGTCGGCTCCCGCCAGTCCCGGGTCGGCGTGCCAGACGGACACCGGCTCGCCGCCCATCAGCCGGACCGCCCGGAGCGCGTCGCGGTCGTCGTTCGACCCGGGGAACGTGACCACGGCGACCCGGGGCTTCATCTGCGCCCCTCCGGACCGGTGGCGGTGGCTGGCTCGGCCCGCTCCACCTCGAGGATGGCGTGGTCCTCGATCACCGGGTTGGTCAGGAAGCGGGTCGCCATCTGCTCCGTCTGCTTCCGGGCGGCCTCCTCCCCTTCGGCCTCCACCTCGAAGCGAAGGTACTTCCCCACGCCGACGTCCGAGACGTTGTCCCAGCCGAGGGCGGGCAGCGCGCTCTCCACGGCCTTCCCCTGCGGGTCGAGCAGCCCCTCCTTCAGCGTCACCAGCAGGCGGACCCGGAACCTCATCGCGCCGCTCCCATCCGCGCGAGGTACGCGTCGAATCGCTCGCCGGTGATGCGCTCGTAGGCCTCGCGGTACCGCGCCACCGTCTGTTCGACCACCTCGGCCGGCAGCGAGGGCGGGGGCGGCTCGTGGTCCCAACCGGCCCCGTCCAGCCAGTCCCGCACGTACTGCTTGTCGAACGAGGGCTGCGGCCCGCCGGGTTCGTACCGGTCGGCCGGCCAGAACCGCGAGGAGTCCGGGGTCAGGGCCTCGTCGATCAGGATCAGCTCGCCGCCGGCGAACCCGAATTCGAACTTCGTGTCGGCCAGAACGATCCCGCGCTCCAGGGCGCGCTCGGCGGCGAACCCGTACAGCGAGAGCGTGAGCTCCTTGAGCCGTTCGGCCAGCCCCCGCCCGACCCGATCCGCCATCTCCTTCAGCGAGATGTTGACGTCGTGCCCGCTGGCCTCCTTCGTGGCAGGGGTGAAGAGCGGCTCGGGGAGCCGGTCGGATTCGACCAGGCCGTCCGGGAGGGAGATCCCGCACACCCCTCCCGTGGTCCGGTACTCCTTCCACCCGCTGCCCGAGAGGTACCCGCGGGCAACGCACTCGATCGGCACCACCTGGGCCCGGCGAACCAGCATGGCCCGCCCGGCCAGCTCTCCATGCCGCGAGGAGAACGGGGCCGGGAAGGCCCGGGCGTCGGCCGTGATCACGTGGTTCGCCACGATGCCCGCGGTCTGCTCGAACCAGTGCAGCGACAGCCCCGTCAGCACCTGGCCCTTTCCCGGGATCGGGGTCGGCAGGACCACGTCGAACGCGGAGACCCGGTCGGTGGCCACCATCAGGAGATCGTCGCCGGCCTGGTAGATGTCCCTGACCTTCCCCCTGGCGTGCAGGTCGGCGAGCGTCATCCATCCCTCCCATCCGCCGCATCGGCGACATCGGTGACGTCGAGCTTCTCCAGCCGGGCGAACACGCCGTCGAGGCGTTCGACGAAGGGCCGCAGGTCGAACAACGCGTCGAACTGCTCCCGGACGACCAGCCCACGATCCTCGATCTCCGCCCACACGGCGTCGCGGAAATGCGCGTCCCGCTCCCAGGTCTCGGCGGCGGCGCGCTGCACGATGGCGTACGCCTCCTCCCTGGCCATGCCGGCGTCCACCAGCGCCAGCAGGACCCGCTGGGAGAAGAACAGGCCGTGGGTCAGCTCCATGTTCGACCGCATCCGGTCCGGATCGACCAGAAGCCCCTCCACCAGGCCGGCGGCGAGGTGGGCCATGTAGTCCACCGCGATCGACGAATCGGGGAGGATCACCCGTTCCACGCTGGAGTGGGAGATGTCGCGCTCGTGCCACAGGGCGACGTCCTCGAGGGCCGCCTGAAGGTTCGCCCGCACCACGCGGGCCAGGCCGCACAGGCGCTCGGAGATCACCGGGTTGCGCTTGTGGGGCATGGCGCTCGACCCGCGCTGCCCCTTGCCGAACGGCTCCTGGACCTCATGAACCTCGGTCCGGGCCAGGTGCCGGATCTCGGTGGCCATCTTCTCCATGGTGGCCGCGGTCGCGGCGAGCGCCCACACGAACTCCGCGTGCACGTCCCGCTGGATCACCTGGCTGGCCGCCTCCGCAGGGCGCAGGCCGAGCTGGGCGCACACGTACTCCTCGACGGCCGGGTCGACCTCGGAGTACGTGCCGACCACGCCCGACAGCTTCCCGACCCGGACGCCCTCGCGAGCCCGGCGAAGCCGGTCCCGGTCCCGGTCGAGCTCGAAGGCCCACAACGCCAGCTTGTGCCCGAAGGTCGTGGGTTCGGCATGGACGCCATGGGTCCGCCCGATGCAGATCGTGTCCCGGTGCTCCAGCGCCCGGCGCTTCACCGAGCCGAGGAGCCGTTCGACCTTCCTCAGGATCAGCTCGCAGGCCTCCCCCATCTGCACCGCCAGCGTGGTGTCCAGCAGGTCGCTGGAGGTGAGCCCGAAGTGGATCCACCGACCGGCCGGCCCGAGCGGTTCCGCCACGGCCTGCACGAACGCCGCCACGTCGTGGTTGGTGACCCGTTCGATCTCGGCCACCCGCTCGGGGGTGGGGGCCACGGCCCGGGTGCGGATCTCGGCCACGTCCCCCTCGGGGATCCGACCCAGACGGGCCCACCCCTCGCAGGCCAGGACCTCGATCCGTAGCCAGTGCTCGAGCTTGCGCTGCTCGGACCACACCACCGCCATCTCGGGCAGGGTGTACCGGGGGATCACGGGCGGAACCCCTCCGCCAGCGAGTCCTTGAACTCGTAGATCCGCTGCCGGACCTCCGGCTCCCGCACCGCCAGGATCTGGGCGGCCAGGATCGCCGCGTTCATGGCGCCGTCCACGGCGACGGTGGCCACCGGAACGCCGGTCGGCATCTGCACCGTCGAGAACAGCGAGTCCAGCCCGGAGAGCTTCGAACCCGACAGCGGGACCCCGATCACCGGCAGGGCGGTCCGCGCGGCCACTGCGCCTGCCAGGTGGTTGGCCATCCCGGCCCCGCAGATCAGGCACACGATCCCACGCTCCTCGGCGGTCCTCGCGTACTCGTCGACCGCGTCGGGGTTGCGGTGGGCCGAGACCACGCGGAGCTCGTGCGGGATCTGGAACCGCTCCAGGATGGCCGTGCACTGCTGCATCACCGGCAGGTCCGAGGCCGACCCCACGAGGATGCCCACCAGGGGGACCTCGACGCCCGATCCCTGGGCCGGCTGCTCCTCGTCGCTCATCGTGCCGCTCCTTGGCGAAGCTCGCCGGCCAGATCGGTGCGAAACCACATCCCATCGAAGGAGATCGCGGCGACCGCCTCGTAGGCACGAGCCCGGGCCTCCTCGAGAGAGGGCCCGAGCGCGGCCACCGTGAGCACCCTTCCTCCCGCGGTGACCACTCTACCGTCCCGGCGGGCGGTCCCCGAATGGAACACCGTCACGTCCTGCATGGAGGCCGCCTCGGCCAAGCCCGAGAGCAGCTTCCCCGTCTCCACCGTCCCGGGGTAGCCAGCCGAGGCAACCACCACGCCCACGCACGCCTCGCTCCGCCACTCCAGCCGCTCGACGGCCAGGCGCCCCTCCGCGCATGCGAGCAGCGCCCGGCCGAGGCCCGACGCCAGCCTGGGCAGGATCACCTGGG
>DASWCX010000085.1:0-2250 GCA_036395815.1 Actinomycetota bacterium
TCGCCATCATGATCCCGAGCCGCCCGATCTCGGTATCCACTGCCGGATAGAAGGCGTCCAGCGTCTGCCCATGAAGCTCCACCCACCGGTCCCACACGTCATGCGGCGTCACGGAGTGCTCGACCGGGTAGAGGGTGGCCACCTTGTGGTGCTTTAGGACGACCTGGCCGGCGGGATCGATGACGCACCCCACGTTGAAGAAGCGGCCCGGGAAGGATTCATGCCGCGCCTTTGCCTGAGCCATGATGAACACGTTCCACTTCCGGGCCAGTTCCCCCAGGGCCTCGGTCTCCTCCCCGGGGATGTCGACGGCGCACTCCCGAGCGTACTCCTCGTGGTCCATGTCGAAGACCTCGTCGGTGAAGCCCTGGAGCGCGCCCTCGGGGATGGCCACCAGTCGGACTGGGAGGTCCAGGCTGGACAGCCACGAAGCGGCGGCGATCACGTGCGAGATGTGTTCGATATTCCGACGGATCTCAGACCGGTGGCGTACGCCCCATACCGTCGTGACCAGACCCACCGCGGTGTACGGAACTACCATCGCCACTCCCCTCTCTTTGCTCGTCCCGCCCGCTCCGCGGCGCCGGTTTCACCCAGGGGTGGCGGCCTCTCCGGGCCGCCGCAGGGCCGCCCACACTCGCTCGGGGGTCGCCGGCATGTCCACGTCTTGGACGCCGAACGGGGCCAGCGCATCGACCACGGCGTTCATCACGGCAGGCGGAGCGGCGATGGTTCCGGCCTCCGCTATCCCTTTCGCCCCCAACGGGTTCACCATCGTCGGCGTCGTGGTCCGCGCAACCTCGATCGGGGGAAGATCGGCCGGCGACGGGACTAGATAGTTGAGAAACGATGCCGTCTCGAGCTGGCCTTCCGGCGTATACCGGACCTCCTCGAAGAGGGCTTCCCCTACCCCCTGGGCCACCCCGCCATGGATCTGTCCCTCCAGCAGGATCGGGTTGATCACGTTGCCGCAGTCGTCCACAGCCACGTATTTGACCAGACCCACCCGGCCCGTCTCGGCATCGACCTCCACCACCGCGACGTGCGTCCCGAAGGGATACGTGAAGTTCTGGGGCTCGAACACGGCCATCTCGTCGAGCCCCGGCGCCGTCCCCTCGGGAAGGTTGTGGGCAAGGTGAGCTGCCCGGGCAACCTCGGCCAAAGAGACGCTCCGCTCCGGCGCCCCGGCCACGGAGAACGTGGCGTCGGAGAACTCCACGTCCTCCTCGGCGCTCTCCAAGAGGTGTGCGGCGATCCTCCTGGACTTGGCCAGTACGGCCTTCGCGGCTATGTGAATGGCCGCTCCGCCCACAGCCACGCTCCGGGATCCGAACGTTCCGGCTCCCTGAGGGACGACGGCGGTATCGCCGTGGAACACGGCCACGTCCTCCAGGGGCACTTCCAGAGTCTGCGCCGCGATCTGCGACCATAACGTCTCGTGGCCTTGGCCCTGTGGGCATGTTCCGGTGAACACCTCCAACTTCCCGGTAGGAAGCACCTTTACCCGCCCAGCCTCCCAGCCACCTCCCTGATAGTTCACCCGGCCCAGGATCGGCGACGGGCCAACTCCGGAAGAATCCACGTAGGAACTCAGCCCGATCCCGAGCTGCCGGACCTCGCCTCGCTCTCGCCGAACGGCCTGGTCTGACCGGAGCTTGGCATAGCCGGCGAGCTCGAGCGCCACGTCGAGGGTCTTCTCGTAGTCGACCGAGTCGTAGGGAATACCTCCGGCGTTGAAGACGAGCTCCCCCCTCGGGAGGAAGTTCCGGCGCCGAATCTCTGCGGGGTCGACGCCCACCTCCCGGGCCAGGGCGTCCATCGTTCGCTCGATCGCGTACAGGGCCTCGGCTCGGCCCACGCCTCGATATGCGCCCGTGGGCGGCTCGTTCGTGAAGACCCCCGTGCATTGGTACGCGTAGGCCTCCGCCCCGTAGGCCCCTCCAAACAGCAGCATCCCGAGGGCGGGGATGCCCGGGGTCTCGAGCTGGAGGTAAGCACCCATAGAGGCCAGGACCGACACCCGGATCCCGACAATGGTTCCGTCGCTCCGGGCGGCCAGGCTGACCTGCTGGACCTGGCCGCGGCCGTGGGTGGTGGCCACGGCGCTCTCGGATCGGTCCTCCACCCACTTCACCGGACGCCCCAGGCGCCTGGTCAGGGCCAGGGCCAGCGCCTCTTCGCCGTACACGTTCACCTTGGACCCGAAGGCGCCGCCCACATCAGGCGCCACCACCCGGAGCTGGTGCTCTG
>DASWCX010000086.1:0-1768 GCA_036395815.1 Actinomycetota bacterium
CAGTGCCTTGTGGACCTCGAGCTCCTTCGTGTCAGGCACGCCGGCCCAGCTCCCATCCGCGCGAGGCGAGTATTATCGAGGTAATCACCGTCTGAATCAGGATAATCGCCAATGCCCAGCCAGGACGAGGTCAGACAGGCCCTTCGACAGGTGCTCGATCCCGAGATCGGCAGGCCGATCGAGGACATCGGGATGTTGAAGGACATCGTGGTCGAGGACGGCTCGGTTCAGGTGCACGTCCTGATCACGATCGAAGGATGCCCCCTGAAGGACCGCATCGACCGGGACGTGAAGGCGGCCGTCATGCCCCTCCCCGGGGTGAAGGCGGTCGACGTGGTCCTCAGCCCGATGAGCGAGGCCGAACGCCAGGAGCTGGTGACGAAGCTCCGGGGGGGGACCGCCCCCACACAGCAGCAGACGTTCTTCACCGACGGCCGAACCACGGTGATCGCGGTGGCGTCGGGGAAGGGCGGGGTGGGCAAGTCGAGCGTGACGGTGAACCTCGCGGCGGCCATGGCAGCCGAGGGCCACCGGGTGGGCATCGTGGACATCGACGTGTGGGGGTTCAGCGTTCCCCGGATGCTGGGCGTGAGCGACCGGCCGGTCGGGTTCAACGGGATGATCCTGCCGCTCGAGGCGCACGGGGTGAAGGTCATCTCGATGGGGTTCTTCGTCCCCGAGGAGCAGCCGGTGATCTGGCGTGGGCCCATGCTCCACAAGGCGGTCCAGCAGTTCCTGGGCGACGTCTACTGGGGCGACCTCGACTTCCTGCTGGCCGATCTTCCCCCCGGCACCGGCGACGTGTCGATCTCGATGGCGGGGTTCCTCCCGGGGGCCCAGATGCTGGTGGTGACCACCCCCCAGGAGGCCGCCCGAAAGGTGGCCGAGCGGGCGGGCAAGATGGCGGTGCAGACCCGGCTGAGCGTGATCGGTGTCATCGAGAACATGTCGTACTTCGTGTGCCCCCACTGCGGGGAGCGGACGGCGGTGTTCGGCGAGGGCGGCGGGCAGCTCGCCGCCGAGACGCTGGGAGTGCCGCTGCTTGGCCAGATCCCACTGATGCCCGAGCTTCGAGAGGGCGGGGACGCGGGCGTGCCGATCGTGGTCTCGCAGCCAGATTCCCCCGCCGCCGTGGCCTTCCGTGAGGCAGCCCGGGAGCTGGCCCGGACCACCAGGACGCTCGTGGGCAAGCCGCTCAACCTGATGGCCGCCGGGGGCGCGGGCGCGGCCCACGCCGGCCACAGCCACTGAGACGCCCCGCTTCGATCAGCCGGCGGCGAGCCGGTACACCGGACCGTCGAGCGAGAGCGCGTACAGCTCGCCATTCCCGTCCTCGCCGAAGGACGCGAGCTGCGGGGCCTCGGCGGCGAACGTGCGCTGGTCCACGACGCGCCCGTCCCGCTGGACGAGGGCGCTGATCCGCCCCAGGCAGAAGTCGGCGAAGACGTACGCGCCCTGGAGGCCGGCGATGGCCTTCCCCCGATACACGTAGCCTCCGGTCACCACGCAGCCACCGGTTTCGTGGGAGTACTCGAAGATGGGGGGCACCGCGTTCCCAGGGTCCGGACCCTGGTAGGGGTGGCTGCCCTCGAACCGATTCCAGCCGTAGTTCTCCCCTCCGGACGAGGACGCCAGCTGGAAGTCGACCTCCTCCCACTCGTTCTGGCCCACGTCGCCGATCCACAGGTCGCCGGTCTGGCGGTCGAACGAATATCGCCACGGATTCCGCAGGCGGGATCCATTCCTCCCCGGCCCCTGAGAGAACGAT
>DASWCX010000087.1:0-7645 GCA_036395815.1 Actinomycetota bacterium
CGGTCCTTCTCGCGCATGGCCCGTTTCTTGAGGCGGACGGCCTTCGCCACCCGCTTGTTGTGGACCGAGGTGATCACCCGGGGGGCCCCGGGAGCCGCCCTGGGCTAGGCCCTGGACGGGGAACGGGCGCGGCCGCGCTTCTTCTGCTCGCCCTCGAGGCCCTGCCTGGCCACGTCCACCAGGCTGGCGAACGCGGCCGGGTCGTTCACCGCGAGGTCGGCCAGCATCTTTCGGTCCAGCTCGACCCCCGCCTCGCCCAGCCCATGGATGAACGCCGAGTACGTGAGCCCGGCCTGGCGGGCTCCCGCCCCGATGCGGGTGATCCACAACCGCCGGAACTGGCCCTTGCGGTCACGCCGGTCCCGATAGGCGTAGACCATGGAGTGCATGACCTGCTCTTTGGCCACGCGGTAGCGGCGGGACCGGGCACCGTAGTAGCCCTTCGCCTCCGCCAGGATCTCGCGGCGCTTCTTCTTTCCGTGGACGGCTCGCTTCACTCTCGGCATGTGGGATCCCCTACTGGCCCAGGAGGCGCTTGACGTTCCTGGCCTCCGGCCCGACCTCGGTCATGCCGGAGATGCGACGCTTGCGGGATCCCGACTTCTTGATCAGGAAGTGGTTCCCGGTGCCCTTTCGGCGCATGACCTTCCCGGTCCCGGACAGGCGGAACCGCTTGGCGGCTCCGCGGTGCGACTTCATCTTCGGCATGTCCCGGTCTTCCTCCTCGGCACTGCCCAGCCCGTGGCTCAGGCCTTGCCTTCTCCCTCACCCACACCGGCCGGCTCCGGCTGCGGCTCCGAGGCCGCACCCTCGCCCTCGCCGGCCTGGGCCTCCCCGGCCGGTTCCGGCTGGGGTACCGACCCCTCGTCCTGGGCCAAGTCCGCCCTCCGCTCGTCGGCCGCCGGACGGGGCGTCGGGCGCTTCAGCGGAGCCAGAACCATCACCATGTTGCGCCCGTCGAGCTTCGGGTAGGTCTCTACGGTAGCAAGTTCTCTGAGATCTTCCATCAATCGGTCGAGGAGCTTGCGCCCCAGGTCCGTGTGGGCCATCTCGCGGCCCCGGAACATGATCGTCACCTTGACCCGGGCTCCCGTCTTCAGGAACCGTTCGACGTGGCCCTTCTTCGTCCCGTAGTCGTGGCGGTCGATCTTCGGGCGCATCTTGATCTCCTTGACCTCGACGCGCACCTGCTTCTTTCTGGCCTCTTTCTGGCGGACGTCCCGCTCGTACTTGTACTTGCCGTAGTCCATGATCCGGCACACGGGCGGCTGGGCCAGCGGCGCCACCTCCACCAGATCCAGGTCCAGCTCCCGGGCCCTTCGGAGGGCGTCGTCGATCGTGACGATGCCGATCTGCGACCCATCGGCCCCCACCAGTCGAACCTGGGGAGCCCGGATCCTGTCGTTCACGCGCGGTTCAACAGAGACCCCGCATCACCTCCTGGAGGAAACGAGAGCGCCGGGTCCGGCGCTCAATGACGAAACCCGTTCAGCAACACCGTGTCCTGAGTATAGGAGGGGGTGCTGACACGCGTCTAGACGCTTGTCTCGGGGGCGAGCCGCCACCCACGGCTCGCCCCGTCGCGAGTGCGGAGGGTTCGATCAAGCAGGGCGGACGTTCGCGGCCTGCTTGCCTTTCGGACCTTCAACGATGTCGAACTCGACCGTCTGTCCTTCCGAGAGCGTCCGATAGCCGTCGCCGACGATCGCCGAGAAGTGAACGAACACGTCATCGCCATCGGGCCTGGCGATGAACCCGTAGCCCTTCTCGTTGCTGAACCATTTCACCGTTCCCTGGGTCAACCTCGTACCTCCTTGCACGAAGCGCGAACCTACGCCCCCCTGGGGCGGCGCGAGCGTAGCATGCGGCCCTTTCCTGCGGCAACGGGTCCTCGGTCTGCTCCGCCCCTAGTCCTTTTCCGGCAGTTGATCCAGCACGCTGGCCATCTGCATGGCGCCCATCGCGGCGTCCCAACCCTTGTTCCCGTGCTTCCCACCGGCCCGGTCCAGTGCCTGCTCCAGGGTGTCGGTGGTGAGCACCCCGAACATCACCGGAAGGCCAGTCCCGGCTGCGGCGTCGGCGATCCCCCGGGCCGCCTCGCCGGCCACGTAGTCGAAGTGGGCCGTCTCCCCGCGGATCACGGCGCCCAGGCACACCACCCCGTCGTACAGCTCGCTCGCCGCGAGCCTGCGCGCGGCGAGAGCCAGCTCGAAGGCGCCTGGGACCCAGACCACCACGAGGTCCTCCTCGGCGATCCCGTGGGCCCGCAGGCAGGCCACCGCCCCTTCCACCAGCTTCGACGTCACCAGCTCGTTGAACTGGGACGCCACCAGGGCGAACCGCCGTCCCCGCGCGTCGAACGTGCCCCTGACCTCCCTCATCGAGCGGTCCCCTCGGCCTCCGCCGCCGCGGGCTGGTCTTCGCCCTCCAGGTTGTCCAGGAGATGCCCGAGCTTCTCCCGCTTCGCCTGGAGGTATCGGAGATTCTCCTTCGTCGGCGTGGTCTCCAGCGGCACGCGTTCGATGATGGAGAGCCCGTAGCCTTCGAGGCCGGCCCGCTTCGAGGGGTTGTTGGTGAGCAGTCGCATCGAGCGGACCCCCAGGTCGTACAGGATCTGGGCCCCGATCCCGTAGTCGCGGGGATCGGGCTTGAACCCGAGCTCGACGTTCGCCTCGACGGTATCCCTGCCCTCCTCCTGCAGCTGGTAGGCCCGGAGCTTGTGGGTCAACCCGATGGCCCGGCCCTCGTGGCCCCGGATGTACAGCACGACGCCCCGGCCGGCCGCCCCGATCTTGCCCAGGGCGTCGTCGAGCTGCGTCCCGCAGTCGCAGCGCAGCGAGTGGAACACATCGCCGGTCAGGCATTCCGAATGGACACGCACCAGGATCCGTTCGCCGTCGCCGATCTCGCCGAGCGCCATGGCCATGTGGACCCGGCCGTCCACGAGGCTCTCGTAGGCGTAGGTCTGGAAGGCGCCGTAGATCGTCGGGATGGACGCCTGGCTCACCAGTCGCACCAGCTTCTCGCGGCGGCGCCGGTGCTGGATCAGGTCGGCGATCGACACCATCCTGAGGCCGTGCTCCGCAGCCACGCGATGGAGCTCCGGCAGCCGGGCCATGGTGCCGTCGGGGTGCATGATCTCGCAGATGGCCCCGGCCGGATACAGCCCCGCGAGCACGGCGAGGTCCACCGCGGCCTCTGTGTGGCCGGCCCGCTTGAGGACCCCACCAGGGTGCGCTCGGAGGGGAAAGACGTGGCCGGGCTTGTGGATGTCCTCGGGCCCCACCGCCGGGTCGCACACGGCACGGATGGTGGTGGCCCGATCGTACGCGCTCGTACCGGTGGTGGTGGTCCCCTTCGCGTCGATCGACACGGCGAAGGCCGTCTCGTGCGACCCCTCCCTGCTGGCCACCATGAGCGGGATGCGGAGCTCGTCGAGCCGTTCCGGCGTGCAGGGCATGCAGATGATCCCCCGGCCGTGGGTGGCCATGAAATTGATCGCGTCGGGCGTCACCTTCTCGGCGGCCATGACGAAGTCGCCCTCGTTCTCCCGGTCGGCGTCGTCGACCACGATGACCATCCGACCCGCCCGGATGTCCTCGATGGCATCCTCGATGCGGTCGAATCCGTCGGCGGCCGAACCGAACGCGCCGGCGCCCTCCCCATCCTCGGTCATCTCGGCATCAACTCCTCCGCTCCTCGATCCCGCCGTCACCGTCCGCGTGTCCCGACACCAGCCGCTCCACGTACTTCGCGATCACGTCGACCTCGAGGTTGACCCGGTCTCCGGGCAGGGCACCCCCCAGCGTGGTGGCTCCCAACGTGAACGGCACCAGGGCCACTGCGAACGTGCGGTCTCCCACGTCGATCGCGGTGAGGCTGACCCCGTCCACGGCGATCGACCCCTTCTCCACGACGTAGCGCCCGAGCCCTTCGGGGATGGCCACCGTCAGGACGCTCCCGCCCCCCGGTGCCGGCTCGACCGACCGCACCTGCCCGACCCCGTCCACGTGGCCCTGGACGAGATGTCCCCCCAGCCGGGTGGCCAGGGTCACCGGCCGTTCCAGGTTCACCGGGTCTCCGGGACGAAGATCTCCCAACGAGCTCCGCGACAGCGTTTCGCCGGACAGGTCGAACGCAAGTGTGGCCGGGCCGTCGCCGGCTCCTTCCCGCTCCACCACGGTGAGGCAGACCCCGTTCACCGACACCGAGTCACCCGGCCCGGAGTCCTCCGCCACCTTCGGCGAGCGCACCACCAGACGGGCGCCGGACCCCAGGACGGCGCCGAGCTCCTCAACGATCCCGGTGAACATCCCCCACCACCTTGACGTCGGGCCCCACCATCTCCACCGATCGGAGATCGACCCCCGGGGCATCGGCCAGGGTCCCGAACCCCTTCCCACCCAGGATGCCCGGCGCGGACTCGCCCCCGATCAGCTTCGGGGCCAGGTACAGGACCAGGCGGTCGACCACGCCCTCCTCCACCGCCGACCAGGCGAGGGTCTGGCCCCCTTCGATCAGGACCTCCTGGATCCCCTCCTCCCCCAGGTGCCCGAGAAGATCCGACAGCCTCACGCTCTCGTCGCCGACGACAACCACGCTGGCACCCCCTTCGACCCATGCTCGACGGACCTCGTCCGGGACCCTTCGCGACGTCGCGATCAGGGTTGGGGCCGAGCCGTCGAAAAGGGGGCCGTCCGCGGGGGTTCGCCCGGAGGAGTCGGCCACCACACGAAGGGGCTGCCGACCCCGGTACCCCTCGAGCCGCACCGTGAGACGGGGCCGGTCCGAGATCGCGGTTCCGGCCCCCACGATCACCGCCCCGGACCGTGCCCGCAATCGGTGGGCGTCCCGCCGGGCGTCCTCGCCCGTGATCCACGTGGAGGAACCGTCGCGCGCGGCGATCTTGCCGTCGAGCGACGCGGCCAGCTTCAACGTGACGTGGGGTCGCCCCGTCCGTGCGTGGGTGGCGAAGCCCAGGATCAGCTCCTCGCCCTCGCTCCGGCATGCCCCGACGTCGACCCGGAGGCCGGCCCGCCGAAGCAGTTCGAACCCCCGGCCATCCACCTGGGGATTGGGGTCTCGATTCGAGGCCACCACCCGCTCCACGCCGGATCCGGCCACGGCCGACGCGCACGGCCCGGTGCGGCCATGGTGGCTGCACGGTTCGAGGGTGACGTACAGCGTGGCCCCGCGGGCCCGGTCCCCCGCCTCCCGCAGGGCGAGGATCTCGGCGTGCGGGGTGCCGGGGCCCTCGTGCCACCCCTCACCCACGACGCGGCCGCCCGAGACGACGACGGCACCGACCATAGGATTGGGGGCGGCCAGCCCGAGGCCTTTGTCGGCGAGTTCGAGCGCCCGCCCCATGAACACGATGTCCGCTTCCTCGTCGCCGCGCACCACGCCTCACCTCATGTCGGGGCGGGACCGGCGGAAGGGTCAAGCGGACGGCCGAAAGCACGCGCTTCCGTCGTTCGCCCGTCCTCTCCCATCCCGACTCTTACGGTCGGTCCCGGAGTTTCACCGGGTCCACCCCTCGCTGGCTGCGTGGGGGTCGCGGACTCTCACCGCCGGTGGGGATTTGCACCCCGCCCCGAAGACGAGCTTCGTTGTCGAACGAAGTATACGCCGGGGGTCGGAATGGAGCCGGTGAGTCGGTGCGTTCGCGGCCCCGGGGAAGTCAGGCCGGGGTCAGCTGGTCCTGCGGTCGACCGCGTAGGATGACGAGTCGTCCCGCTTGGCCACCTGCTTCATCTCGTTCGCCACCTCGACCGCCTCGCCGTAGTGGGCGAACCGCCGAAGGGCGTTCGACGCCACGCCTACCGACACGGTGAGGATGGGGAACCGGGTCACGGTCCCCTGCCGGTCCTCCACCTCGATGTAACCCTTCTCGGCGTCGATCCGGTCGTACAGCAGCACCGCGCTCTGGTCGAACCGCCGGCACAGCTCGGAGGCCGCCTTCTCCGCCACGTCCGCCGGGACGATCATGATGAAGTCGTCCCCGCCCACGTGGCCGACGAACCCGGACGGGCCGACCAGCTCGTGGGCCACCTCGGTCGACAGTCGCGCCAGGAGCTGGATCCCCCGGTCACCGCGGACGAAGCCGTAGTGGTCGTTGTAGGCCTTGAAATGGTCGAGGTCCGCGTACAGGATGGCGAACGGCTGGTCCTCCGCCACCAGGCGCCGGATCTCCTCCTGGATCCTGATGTTCCCCGGGAGCCCGGTCAGCGGCGAAAGCGCCCGCATCTCGCGAGCCCGCCGCAGCGTGCCCTTCACCCGGGCCAGCAGCTCCACCGGGTCGAACGGCTTGATGATGTAGTCGTCCGCCCCCGAGGAGAGCCCCAGCACTTTGTCGGCCGACAGCGCTTTGGCCGTCAGCATGATGATGCTCGAGCTCGACGTGCGCGGATCGCGCCGGAGCCGCTGGGCGACCTCGAACCCGTCCAATCCCGGCATCATCACGTCGAGCAGGATGAGGTCGGGGCGGATCTCCAGGGCACGTTCGATGGCCTCGACCCCGTCCACGGCGACGGTCACGTCGTAGCCCGCCGACCGCAGGTTCACCTCGACGAACCGGGAAACGTCCGGATCGTCGTCGACCACCAGCACGGTCTCGCTCATCGGATCCTCCCCGCCGCTTCGGCCAGGCGACGGGTCGCGTCGGCGGGGTCCGACGCCTTGAAGATGGAAGACGCCGCGGCCAGCACGGTGGCCCCCGCCGCGAGGCACCGACGCCCCGTCGCCGAGTCGATGCCGCCGTCGACCTCCACCTCGACGTCCAGGCCGTGCCGGTCGATCTCCCGGCGAACCCTCTCGATCTTCGGCAGGGCCGATTCCAGGAACGGCTGACCGGCCCAGCCCGGATTCACGCTCATGACCAGAACGCGGTCGAGCGACTCGAGATGGGGGAACAGCTCGTCCACCGGCGTCGAGGGGTTCACCGCGAGCCCGGCCCGGATGCCGAGGGCCTCGGCCTTGCGGATCGTCGGGGCGGGGTCCACAACCGCTTCGACGTGGCACGTGACGATGTCCGCCCCCGCCGCGGCGAAGTCCTCCAGCAGGAGCTCTGGCTGCTCGACCATCAGGTGGCAGTGCAGTGGAAGGGCCGTGATACGGCGGATGGACTCCACCACCACCGGTCCCACCGACAGCGGCGGCACGAAGTGCGCGTCCATGGCATCGATATGGATAAGGTCGGCATATGGCTCCACCATCTTGACCTGGTCCCCGAGATAGGCGAAGTCGGCCGAGAGGATGGATGCGGCGACCTTTCCGGACATGCTGTGCGGATTCTAGACGTCCGCGTCGCCCGTTCGGCCGGATCGCCGGACGAATCCGGCGTAGAACATCGCGTCGGTGTCGTGCCGGTGGGGCCACAGGCGGTGGACCGGAGCCGTCCCGTCCGGCCCGGGAACCCTCGCCGGCTCGAACTCGGGGCACCGGTTGACGAAGGCCCGAACGGCCGCGTCGGTCTCGGCCCGGGGGAACGTGCACACGGAGTAGACGAGCCGGCCCCCCGGACGCACCAGCGGGGCTGCGGCGGCCAGGATCGCCACCTGGAGCCTGGCCAGGCGGGCCAGGTCTCTCTTCGACTGCCGCCACAGCAGCTCCGGGCGGCGCCGGGCAGCCCCCAGGCCGGAGCACG
>DASWCX010000088.1:0-13160 GCA_036395815.1 Actinomycetota bacterium
GTCCTGGGCGGCCTCGGCCCGGGATGCTCTTGCCCTGGCCGGGGTCGCTTTATCGCCTCGCTTTGCCGGAATGGCTTCCCGCTCGACACGGAGCGTCACGTTGCCACTCAGCCGAACGGGCGCCAGCGCCGCGGCATTCCCCGCTCCCGAGGTCAGCCCCGTGACCCGCATGGTCATGTTGAAACGGCCGTTGATCGAGCTGTCCAGTAGCTCGCCGCCGACCGGATCCATCCACGAGGTCTGGAAGAAAGCTCCGCTTCCGCTGACGGCGAACCTCGCCGTCCGTGCGCCCTGCGCGCCCTTGGGCAGAACCCTTCGGCCGTCGAGGCTGAAGCCGAACGGCATGGACACGGCGCTGGTGATCACGGCGGTGGTGTGATGGTCGACGGTCTGATAGTGCACGAGCGTGTTCTTCGCCGTCACCCGGAGCGGCTGGTCCGCGTCCGACAGCTCCTGTTCGAACCGGGCGGTCCACGTGGCGCCGGCTTCCACGGGATGAGGGGGAAGGACCGGGGTCACCTGGTCGAGGCCGAAGAAGACGGACCCGGCCCCGCTCTTCGACCCGAGGCCCGCGCTGCCCGTGGACAGGATCCTGCCGTCGCGGGCGATGCGCAGGCGCTCCCGGATCTTGGGGAGCTGGTGGATGGTCCGTCCGTCGATCCGGTCGGTGAGGGGCTGGATGATCGCGTCCACGGAGGCCACACCGTCGCCGTCGACGGTCCCCACTCGCCAGGAGATCAATGCCGTGACCCGTTCCTCGGCGGAGACCTTGCGCGTCCCGGCGGACAGGGTCCCGGCGAACGAGCCGGCGGCGCGGAACCGGTACTCGCGGCCGCTGGCGAGCGTGAGGGCGAGCGGGTGGCCACGGCTGCGGGAGTGGGCCGAAGCCACGGCGAGGCCCGCGCCGACCAGGGCCACCGCGACCAGGGTGGCCACAACGGCTCTGGGCCAGCCATGCGGAACGGATCGTGCCTTGACCCCGACTCCCCACTCCTCACGTCCCTCGGGCCGCGGGGTGACAGTCGGGGGAGGAGGCGGCACGGTGGTCGCCGCGGCGGGAGGCGGAGGCTCGGGAGGGGCCGGGGGAACGGGCTCGGGAGGAGCCGGAGGGACGGGCTCGGATACGGGTGGAGATGGCTCGGGAGCCGTCGGAGCGGAGATCGGGGGGGCGAGGGCTGGAGCAGGAGCCGGCGTGGGAACCACCGGGCCCGGCTCGGGCGCCAGGGCGGATACGGCCTCGGCGGAGGCCACCGGCGAGGTGACCGAGGGTTCGGGCGGCCGCTCCTTGGGAGGCCTGGGGTCACGGAAGAGCTTGGGGAGCGCCCACAGCTCCTCCGGCCCCTGATCAGGGGCCGGGTTCCGCGCTGGCTCTCCTTCCTGGGAGTCCACCGATTCCATGACCGCCTCTCTCCTCGCCGCCCCATGCCGGAGGCGTCTGTTATGAGCGTCGTCATGAACCGTGGCCGAGTTGAGCGGATCGATCGGTCGGCCCACCGGCGGCGGGCGTGGACGTCCGGCTAGGCCTGGCGGCGTCCGTCCCTGCCGGCGGAGACGAGGGCCTCGCCTTCCTCCTCGGGTCCGAAGATCGGGGACGGCTCCGGCTCGTCATGCCGCCGGCGGAGCCGGCTCCTCTTCCCCTCCGGCTTCGGCCCCTCGGCTGCGGTCCGGGCCGATCGCTTCCTTCGAGATCCGCCGAAGCGGCTTCCCCCGAACACCCACTGGTCGGGAACGTCCATCTGATCGGACGCGGCGTCCCAGGCGATGGCGTCGCCGCCGGCCACGGCTGCGAGCTCGGCCTCGGGCTCGGCGTCGGCCTCGGGCTCCTCGTCCTCTCCTGTTCCGTCGCCAGACGCATCGGCGTCGTCGGCTTCGTCCATCGATGGTGATTCGGGGTCGGGGTCGGCCAACGCGATGGGGGGCGCCAGGAAGGCGAATTCGTCGTCAAGGGTGGGCGCCGGAGAGAGGGAACCGTGCTCCTCCTGGTCGAACAGGGGCCACTCGTCGGGCTCCGGCCCGGTTTCGACGGGCTGAACCGGCGCCGGATCCGCGGGCCGCTCGTCGGCGACCGCATCCGGGGCGTCGCTGAGGGCGTGTTCCGCCGTGGTGCTTGACCCGGCGCCCGTCCGGCTTCCGCTTCCGCGCTTCCAGGCCCACCACGATTCCGGATACCACTCGTCGAGGTTGCTCCGGGCGCCATCCGGCGCGGATTGCAGGGACGCCTCGGCCACGAGCGCCTTCCGGCCTCCGTTCGGGGTCCCCCAGACCGCCTCCGGGAGGATCCGCATGGTCGACGGTTCGGCCGGTGCCGGCTGCCCCGGCGTCGCTTCCTGGTTGGTCTCATCGTCCATCGAAGCTTCCTTTCTCGTAGGCGGCGCCGTGCTCAGCATGGGGCCGGTCGCCGGCGCCTCACCTCCATACCTTTTCGTCAGGTGACGTTCCCCGGTTGAGCCGGATCGGACGGGATCCAGCGCTCCCACCGAGCCGCGTGTGGCAACATTGCGGGCTCCATGCCCGGGATCGACCTTCACGCGCACACCAACTACTCGGACGGGACCTTCACCCCCCGCGAGGCGGTGGCGCTCGCCGCGGACCGGGGCCTGGACGTCCTGGCGGTGACCGACCACGACACCACGGCCGGCCTGGCGGAGGCGTTCGAGGCGGGGATCGAGCTTGGGGTCGAGATCGTCCCCGGGATCGAGTTCTCCACGATCTACCGGGGAGACGGAGTCCACATCCTCTGCTACTACATGGATCCGGGCCGTCCCGAGCTTTCCGCCGAGCTGGAGCGGCTTCGGGGGGACCGGTTCGATCGTGGCGAGCGGATGGTGGCGAAGCTCCAGGAGCTGGGTTACCCGGTGTCGTTCGAACGGGTCCGGGAGATCGCGAAGGGCGGGAACATCATCCGCCCGCACGTGGCCCAGGCGCTGGTGGAAGCCGGCGTCGTTCCCACGATCAAGGATGCCTTCTCCGACGAGCTCATCGGGTCGGGCGGGCGGGCATACGTGGAGAAGCACGCCCTGGACCCGCTCGACGCGCTCGCCCTGATCCACGGCGCGGGCGGCGCGTGCGTCTTGGCCCATCCGGGCACCTTTCGGGAGACCAGGCCGGTACCGTCCGGGTTGATCGACGAGCTGGCGGACGCGGGGCTCGACGGCATCGAGGCGCTCCATCCCGAGCACACCCCGGAGGTGCAGGCTCACTACGTGGCCACCGCCGAGCGGCTGGGCCTGTTCTTCACCGGCGCCTCGGACTGCCACGGCACCCGCTACGACCCCGTGCGACTGGGAGCCCGAACCACCCCGCCGGACCAGTTCGAGCGGCTCAAGGATCGAGCCGCCCAGCTCCGCGCCGGCGCGGCCCGCTGATCGACCGCGCGTCAACCGCCGAGGGTGCTCAGGCCTGCGGCAGGACCACCAGCCGGACCGGCGCTCCGGCCTTCGACGTCAGCCGCTCCACTCCGTCGTTCACCCGCTCCAGGGGCATCCGGCCGGAGATCGACCCGGACAGGTCCAGGCGCCCGGAGGCGATGAGGTCGAGCACCTCCACCAGGTCGCGCTTGCCGTAGCCGAGGTGTCCCAAAAGGGCGATCCGGAGGAACGAGAGGAACAGGATCGGGCCGGCGTCGAGGGACTCGAAGGACTGGCCCACCAGGACGATCCGCCCACCTCGAGCCATGCAGAACATGGCCTGCCGGACCGCCTCGGCCCGTCCCACCGCGTCCACGGCGATGTCCAGCCCGCGGCCGCCGGTGGCGTCGCGGACGGCGTTCGGCACGTCGTCCTTCGAGGGGTCCAGGGCGAGGTCCGCGCCGAGGGCCACGGCCCGGTCCCTCGCCTCCGGGAGCGGGTCCACGGCGGCCACGAACGAGGCTCCGGCAAGCAAGGCGACCTGCACCGCGTGGGTGCCGAGTCCGCCCACTCCCCAGACGCCCACCCGCTCACCCGGCTGCAGTGCCCCCCGCCGGGTCAGCGCGGCGTAGGGCGTTGCCACCGCGTCGCAGGCGATCGCGGCGTGCTCGAAGATGACGTTCTCAGGGATCGGAGCGACGGCATACCAGGGCACCACGACCTGTTCCGCCCACGCGCCATCGTAGTGGACGCCCATGATCTGGGCGTCCTGACAGTCCTCGATCAGTCCGACCACGCAGCTCCTGCACCGAAGGCACGGCTTCCCTCCCATGACCGCGACCCGGTCGCCCACTCTCCATCCCGGCGCTTCGGTTCCGACGGCCGCGATGGTCCCCGAGGCCTCGTGCCCCATGGTCAGCGGAGGGGGGACCGGGAGGGGCATCTCACCGTGGATGAAGTGGAGGTCCGAGGCGCAGATCCCACAGGCCTCCACCCGGACCACGACGTCGTTCGCTCCAGGGGCGGGATCGGGGACGTCCCGAAGCTCGATGGGGACGCCGGGACCGACGAACCGCGCCGCTCTCACGGCGGGCAGTGTACGGCCGGTCGCCGGCCCGGGCCTCGGGCTTGCCGAAAACGCGAACCGCCCATGTTGGTAGCCTGGCTCGGCCGGACGCTCACGCAACCGAGGAGGCGATCGGGCCGTGCGGATCCTCATCGTGGGGGGCGGCTACGTCGGGCTCTATTCGGCGCTCAAGCTCGAGCGGAGGCTTGAGCCCGGCCGGGCCGAGCTGGTCCTGGTGAACCCCGACAGCTTCATGACCTACCAGCCGTTCCTCCCCGAGGCGGCCTCCGGGAACATCGAGCCGAGGCACGTGGTGATCCCGCTACGGACGGTGCTCCGGCGGACGCGGGTGATCACCGGCCAGGTGACGGCCCTGGACCACGCCGGACGGACGGTGACCGTCCAGCCCACGGCGGGCCCGGCCTTCGACCTCGGCTACGACCACGTCGTCATCGCTCCGGGCTCTGTGTCTCGCGTCCTGGCGGTGCCCGGGCTGGCCGATCGGGCCGTGGGCTTCAAGACGGTGGCGGAGGCCATCTACCTGCGGAACCACGTCCTCTCCCGGTTGGACGCGGCGGAGTCGACCACCGACGAGGGGGCCCGGCGGCGGGCCCTGGTCTTCCTCTTCGTGGGCGGAGGGTACGCCGGCGTGGAGGCCCTGGCCGAGCTGGAGGACCTGGCCCGTGACGCCTCCCGCTACTACCGCACGGTGCGGCGGGAGGACATGCGCTGGGTGCTGGTGGAGGCGGCCGGCGGGATCCTGCCGGAGATCGGGCAGGGGCTGGGAGCTTATGCGGTGGCCCGCCTCCGCGACCGGGGGATCGAGGTCCTCCTGGGAACACGGCTGGAGTCGGCCGAAGGGGGGCTGATGCGCCTTTCGAACGGGGTCTCGTTCGAAGCCGACACGCTGGTGTGGACCACCGGGGTGCGGGCGCACCCCCTGGTGGCCAGGACCGGGCTCCCACTGGACGACCGGGGCCGTTTGGTGGCGGACGAGTTCCTTCGGGTGAGGGGCGTGAGGGGAGCGTGGACGGCGGGGGACGGGGCGGCGGTGCCCGACCTCACCACCGGCGGGATCTCCCCTCCCACGGCCCAGCACGCGATGCGGCAGGCGTGGCGCCTGGGGGAGAACCTGGCCGCGACGATCCGCGGGGAGCCTCTGCGGCCCTTCCGGTACCGGAACCTCGGCGCGCTGGTCTCGCTGGGGCGCTACAAGGGCGTGGCGAGGGTCGTCGGGATCAGGCTCAAGGGATTCCCGGCCTGGTTCCTGCACCGGACCTACCACCTGACGCGCGTCCCCACGCTGAACCGTAAGGTCCGGGTCATGCTGGACTGGACCGTGGCCCTGTTCTTCCGAAGGGACGTGGTGCAGCTGGGATCGCTCCAGCACCCGCGCCAGCCCTTCAGCGCGGCGGTCCTCCCGGAGGGAGAGCCGGAGGCGCTCACACCCCGGACGCCCAGACGATCCAGCCCGCGTACCCGGCCAGGATCACCAGGCCGATGAGCTTCCCCGCCCGGCCCCGGGCGAGGAAGACCGTGGCCACGACGGCGTAGAGCGCCGCGGCGGCCACGAAGGCGGAGGCCGCGGCCGAGTCCACCTCGAGCGGGCGGACCAGGGCGGCCAGGCCCAGCACTCCGGTGCTGAACGCGGCCACCGTCCCGAACAGGTTGCCCGTTGCCAGGTCGGGCATCCCCCGGCGAACCGGCAGGACCTCGAGCAGCACCTCGTCCGCGCTGGCCAGGGCCCCGATGACGGCCGCCCCGACGAAGCCGGCGGACAACGACGTGCGGTGGAGGATCCGGACCCCACCGCTCACCAGGACGGTCGCCCCCAGGTAGACGAGGGCCAGCCCGGCGACCAGCAGGACCGGGATCGGAAGCCCGGGCCCCTCCCGGGCCTCGCGCTCGATGCGCTCAGCCGCGACCCTCGCGGCACGGCTCTCCCGGACCACCAGGTTCACGTACAGGACGTACACCGCCACCAGTGCGAATCCTTCCGGGCGGGTGACGACCGAGTCACTGAGGGCCACGGCGCCGATGGCCAGCGCGGCGGCCGGAAGCAGGACCATGTTGGGCGCCGGGGATTCGATGGGGCTGCGGGACAGCAAGAGGGCCGCGCCGAACGCCGCCGAGAACAGGAACACGATGGTGCCGAAGGCCTCGCCGGCGGCGATCGACGTCTGGCCTCGACCCGCGGCGATGAGGGCCGCACCGAGCGATTCGACGTCCACCCCGAACAGCAGCGCCCCGAGGAGGAACGGCGACAGGCCCCGGTCGAGGGCTAGCCGGCCCGCTCCGCGGATGGCCGCCTCGGCGCCCGCGGTGAGCACCGCAGCGCCGCCGAGCAGGAGCAGGACGGCGTAGGCCACGGGGGGCGACTCTACCCCCTCTGTGATGGAGCGCCCCCGCCGGCTTGACATTGGCTTGATGGCGCGGTCGAATTCGCCGGGATTTCCCACCCGTTGGAAGGGGGGTGAGAGCAGGCGTTCGGCTTCATTCCGTAGCTCCGTCCTCGACGTACTCAGGGAGCGGGAGGCATCATGCGACGAATTCTCCTAGTTGCCGCGGCCTTTGCGACGGTGTTGCCGTTCGCGTTCGCAGGACAGGTCCAGCAGGCCAGCGGCAAGTCCTTCACCATCACCAACCGGGTCGCCCCGGTCGGCCTCCCCACGGTTGAGCTGCAGAACCGGGGCGTGTTGCCGCCGGGCGTGAAGCCCCCGACGCGCCAGATCCCGCCCTCCTCGACCGGCTCGGGCGGCTGTCCCGACGCGTCGGCCACCGACGTCAGGGCGAACCAGGATTGCACCAACCAGTCCGAGGCCGGCTACATCGGCCGGGGCGAGGCCCAGAACGAGACCTCCGTGGCCGTCAACCCGCTGAATCCGGACAACATCTTGATCAGCCAGAACGACTACCGACTCGGCGACGCCGGCCCGGGGGTCGACTGGAGCCTGGACGACGGAGCCCATTACGGGAGCCAGCTGGCCCCGAAGAATTTCGGGAAGGCCATCCTGGACCTCGGCGGCGCCCGCCACTATTGGACCACCGGCGGGGACACCTCGGTGGCGTTCGACTCCACCGGAGAGGCCTACCTGCTGACCCAGGTGTTCGACCGGGCCTTCCCCACGGACGAGCGCGGCACCAGCACGATCTTCGGCGTGGATGCCTCCGCGATGATGGTGTTCCGCTCGGCCGACGGCGGTGCCTCGTGGAGCTTTACCGGCAGCTACGTCGCCACGTCCGGCCTGGGCGAGGGTGAGACCGGCGGCGGCCTGATCGACAAGATGTACATGACGATCGACAACAACCCCGCCAGCCCCTTCCGGGACCGGATCTACGTGGTGTGGGCCCAGTATCCGGACGACGGCTCGGACAGCCCCACGGACTTCAGCTACTCCGACGACCACGGGAACTCGTGGAGCACGCCGATCGAGATCAGCGGGAGGTCCAAGGATCTCTGCCCGATCACCTTCAGCACGCGGACGGACTTCTCCTGCGACGAGAGCCAGTTCAACCAGCCGTTCGTGGGCCCCGACGGAACCGTCTGGGACGTGTTCGACAACTTCAACAACTGCGCCGGCGCCCTGCGGTCCATCGGGTTCGACTGCCCCGGCGGGGACGACGGCGACAACCACAACCAGGTCCTGATCGTGCATTCGCCCGACGGCGGGATCTCGTGGAGCACACCCGTCAAGGTCGCCAACTACTACGAGATGCCCGACTGCTTCACCTACACCGGGTACGACTTCGGGCGAGCCTGTGTGCCCACGGCTCCGCTGTCGGGCACCAGCATCTTCCGGGCCACCAACTACCCGGTCGGGTTCGCCACCAGCGCGGACGACATCGAGGTCAGCTTCGGGAGCTACATCAACAAGGACTCGAACCAGAACAAGGGCAACTGCACGCCGGCCGGTATCAGCCCCGACACGTTCCTGAACCTCTACGACGGGGTCGGGGACGTCAACGGGTGCAACAACGACATCGTTCGCAGCGTGTCGAACGACGGTGGGAAGAAGTTCACCGGCACCGGTAAAGGAGTGACGCATCTCCCGACCTGCAGCCGTGAGCTTGGGAAAACCCTGACCGATCAATGGTGGCAGTGGACCGTCCCGGACGCTGGGGGCCGGGCCGTGTCGAGCTACTACGACCGGTCCTACGGCGACGACCAGGCCACGGGGTTCAACGACATCACGCTGATCCGCGGTGCGAACGCGGTCCGCGTGACCGACTTCAGCCTGCCGCCCTCGAACGAGTTCCCCGACGCGAACGGGTACTCGGACTTCATGGGCGACTACACGGGGCTGGCCGTGAACTCCGAGGGCGACGCCTACCCGGCGTGGGTCGACACCCGCAACGGGGTGTTCACGTTCGACTCCACGGCCGGCGCGGACCCACGGGTCCTGACGTTCGCCGGATACGACGAGGACATCTACACGGCTTCGATCGCTATCCCCTGACCCCGCAAGGGATTCGTCGAGCGAGTATGGGGGCCGGGAAACCGGCCCCCATACTCGTCAGTGGTCGCTCTTGCCGCTGAAGTTGAAGCTACGGACCTTCAGGGCGGGGACCCGGGACGCGGCGAAGAAGAACTCGCCTGCGATCTGGGAGTCGCGGCCGACGATCTCGACGTTCGACAGGGCCTCCAGGATCGACTGGGTGAACCGGAGGTTCTTGACCGGGTGCTTCACCCGGCCGCCCTCGATCAACCAGGTCCCGTCCCTGGTCATGCCGGTGATCGTGGTGTCCATGGGGTTGACCACGTTCGAGTAGTGGAATCGGGTGACCAGCAGCCCGCGCTCGGTGGAGCCGATCATGTCGTCGAGTGTGGCGTCCCCGGCGTCCAGGAACAGGTTCAACGGGAAGGGCCCCTCCGGGTTGGGCGGGGGGAGCCCGTGGCCGGTCGGTTCGGCGCCGGCCATCCTCGCGCTCCGGCGGTCGTGGACCCCCCCGACGAACACGCCTTCGCGGATCAGGTCCACCCGCCGCTTCGGCGTGCCTTCGAAGTCGAACGGGAGCCCGATGGTGAGCGGGGAGAGGGCGTCGTCGAAGATCGAGATCTTCTCGGCCGCCACTCTCTGCCCGGCTTTCCCGGACAGGGGCGAGCGTCCCTCGGCGATGGCCCGGCCACCGAACCCCATGTAGGCGAGGAACCCCACCAGGGTGGAGACGGCGAGGGGTTCGAGCACCACGTCGAACGGCCCCGGCTCCAGGTCCTGCGGCTCTTGGCTGTCCCGGGCCTTCTCGAACGCCCGGGTCCCCACCCGCTCGGGGTCCACCTCGGCCAGCCGGGACCCGGTCTCCTCGGCCGTCCCGGCTCCACCCTTCCCCCCCGAAACCACGGCCGCCACCGACGCCTGCGTCGAGGGCGCGTAGCAGAACTGGCCCTCCGTGTTCAGCAGGGCCACCTCGCCCGCCGTGGTGTCCAGGGCCCCGGCCGCGTGGAACCCGTCCCCGAGCCCGCTGATCAGCGCCGCCACCGCCTCCGCGCGACGGTCGGGTGATGTGTCCGCGGTCGACTGATCGAACCGGTCCACCTCCGAGACGGCCGTCTTCGGGGCCAGCCCGGGGAACAGCGGATCGGGGGCGGCCACCTTCGCCATCTCCAGCGCGCTCCGGGCGGCCCGTTCGGCGCCCTCGGGAGAGAAGTCGTTGGACCCGGCCACCCCCACCCGGCCCTCCGACACCACGCGGACGCGAAGGCCGGTGTCCTCGCGCCACGTGCTCTGGTGGATGGCCGAATCGGCGAACCGAGTCAGCCCGCCCCACTCGTGGAGGAACAGCACCTCGACGCCGTCGGGGCCCGGCAGGCCGAGGGCGGCCTCGGCCACGGCCCGAACCTCGTCGGGCCCAATCAGACCGGGCACGACGGACTCCCGGCTCGGCGAACGGTCATCGAACCCCCACCCGGACGTTCCGGAACCGGGCCGGCGGGGTCCCGTGGCCGACCCTGGCGATCTGTCCGGGTTGCCCCTTCCCGCAGTTCGGGGTGCCCCACACGTGCCAGTCCTCCGGGCCCCCCACCGCGTCGCACGAGCCCCAGAACTCGGTGGTGATCCCGGTGTAGTTCGGGTTCCGGTACATCTCGGTCAGGTGCCCGTCCTTGATCCGCCAGGCGATCTCGCACCCGAACTGGAAGTTCACCCGCTTGTCGTCGATGGACCACGACTGGTTCGTGGTCATGAAGATCCCGTCCTCGGTGTCGCCGATGATCTCCGCCAGCGTTCCCTCGCCCGGCTCGAGGCTGATGTTCGTCATCCGGATCAGGGGCAGGTTCTGCCACCCATCCGCCCGCATGGCCCCCGTCGAGGACCGGTCCCCGACGACCGGGGCCGTCTCCCGGCTGGAGATGAAGTTCTGGAACAGGCCGTCCTCCACCACCACCACCCGCTGGGCGGGCACGCCCTCGTCGTCGTACCCGAAGGAGCCCAGCCCCCCGGAGAGAGTGGCGTCGGCGGTGATGGTCACCCGGTCGCTGCCGTACCGCAGCTTCCCCCGGTCCTCGGGCCGGAGGAACGAGGTCCCGGCGTACGCCTCCTCCATGCCGAGCACCCGGTCGAGCTCGATCGGGTGGCCCACGGACTCGTGCACCTGCAGCACAACCTGGGAGGAGTCCAGCACCAGCGTGGTCACCTCGCTGGGGCACTCCTTGGCGGAGAGGAGCTCCACCGCCTCCGTGGCGATGCGTTCGGCGTCCTCGGTGAGCCGGATGGAGCGGATGTGCTCGTAGCCCGCGGCCCGGAGGTCGCCCCGGAACGAGTTGGGAAAGGATCGGCGCTGCATCTCACCGTCGGCGATGGCCGTGGCCTCGATCCCCCCTCCGGAGTTGAGGATGGTCTGCTCGATGGCCGCGCCCTCGCTCGAGGCGAAGAAGATCCGCCGGCGGAAGAAGTCGAGCGAGGCCTCGGCGAAGGCCAGGCCCTTCACGCCCTGCATCCGCCGACTGGCCTCGACGAGCAGCGCCACCTTCTCGTCGAGGGGGACGGCGAAGGGGTCCTCCCGGTGGGCGGTGGACCACTCGGCCGTGACCGGTTCGATCTCGGCCAGCCGGACCGGCTCCCGGGGGAGGCGCGAGGCGGCCCGGGCGATCTCCACCGCGAGCTTCGCCGTCCGGTCGACGTCCTCCTCCGTGGCCCGGGCGGTCCCGGCGAATCCCCAGTAGCCGTCCACCAGGACCCTGATCCCGACCCCCTGGGAGAGGGAGCGATCGATGCCCTCGGTCTCCTGGTTCTTGACGCTGAGGGACTCGGTCTCCTCGGTGACGAACCGGGCGTCGGCGTAGGACGCCCCCGCCTTCGTTGCGGCCTCGACGGCCTGCTGTGCGAGTTCGAGCACCGAACGGCCTCCGAGCGAATGAGAAAGGGCCGAACGCCCCGGCCCCGGATCGAAGGGGAGAGGGTACCGCAGGCGGGCGGGGGGCGTCTGCGGGTAGGCTCTGCGCTCGGGAGGTGATCGGGATCAGGCTCGGACTGCACCTCGGGTACTGGGGGTCGGCCCCCACCGACATACTTCCCATGGTCCAGGAGGCCGAACGGCTGGGGTTCGATTCGATCTGGAGCGCCGAGGCGTACGGTTCCGACGCCGTCTCGCTCCTCACGTGGTACGCGGCGCAGACCGAGCGCATCGGGGTGGGGACGGCGGTCATGCAGATGCCGGCCCGGACCCCGGCGGCCACGGCCATGACCGCCATCACGCTCGACCACCTGACGAAGGGGCGGTTCCGGCTGGGCCTCGGCACCACCGGACCCCAGGTGAGCGAGGGCTGGCACGGGGTCGAGTTCGGCAAGCCGCTGGTCCGAACGCGGGAGTACGTGGAGATCGTCCGGAGCATCCTTCGCCGGGACCAGCCCCTCGAGCACCATGGCCGGTACTACGACATCCCGGTGCGGGGCGGGACCGGGCTGGGCAAGCCACTCAAGACGATCGTCCATCCGCTTCGCGCGGCCCTCCCGATCTACCTGGCGGCCATCGGCCCGAAGAACGTGGCCCTGGCCGCGGAGATCGCCGACGGCTGGCTGCCGACCTTCTATGCGCCCGCGCACGCCGGGGTGTTCGAGCCTGCGCTGGCGGAGGGGCTGGCCAGGTCGGGGCGGTCGCGAGGCGATCTCGACGTGGCGCCGTTCGCCATGGTCCTGCTGGGCGACGACGTGGAGGCCTGCCGGGACATGGCCCGGCCGATGATCGCGCTGTACGTGGGCGGCATGGGGGCCAGGGGCCGGAACTTCTACAACGACCTGGTGTCTCGGTACGGCTACGAGGGCGAGGCGGCGAAGATCCAGGACCTGTACCTCGAGGGACGAAAGGGCGAGGCGGCCGGCGCCGTACCCGACGCGCTGGTGGACGAGGTGACGCTGGCCGGCCCCAAGGACCGCATCGCCGGACAGCTCGAGCTCTGGAAGGATGCCGGCGTCGACACCCTGATCGTCGGGACGTTTCAGGTGGAAGCGCTCAGGGCCCTGGCCGAAGCGGCGTCCTGACAAGGAGGAACGGTGGGGATCCTCGACGGGAAGGTGGCGGTGATCACGGGCGCCGGCCGTGGGATCGGACGGGGCGAGGCGGTCCTGCTCGCCGCCGAGGGTGCCAGGGTCGTGGTCAACGACCTCGGCGGTGACTGGGACGGGACCGGGGCGGACTCCCGTCCGGCCTCCCAGGTGGCGGAGGAGATCCGGGGCTCGGGTGGCGAGGCCGTGGCGCACTTCGACGACGTGTCAGAGGAGGCCGGGGCGGCGGGGCTGATCGGGCTCGCGCTG
>DASWCX010000089.1:0-2424 GCA_036395815.1 Actinomycetota bacterium
GGATCTCCTGGAGGCAGCGCTGGGCCCCGGCCGGGTCATGCGCCTCCCTGGAAACGCCGGGTTCGGCTCCGCCGTCGCCGTTGCGCTGGAGTCCGAGACGGCCCGGCAGGCCGACTACGCGCTCTTCCTTCACGATGACACGTTCCTCGAACCCGGCGCGGTGGCGGCCCTCGTCGAGGCGGCCGAGCGGATCGACGGAGTGGGGATCGTCGGGCCGAAGGTGTTGGACTGGGAACAGCCCCAGGTCCTCCGGGAGATCGGCCTCTCCACCGACCGCTTCGCTTATTCCTATTCCCCCTTGGAGGACGGCGAGATCGACCAGGGTCAGTACGACCGCATCCGAGAAGTCATGTACGTCTCGTCCTGCGCGATGCTGGTCTCGCGGAAGACCTGGGCCAGGGTGGGGTTGCCCGACGAGCGGCTGGCCTCCAGCCGACAGGATCTCGACTTCTGCTGGCGGGCCCGGGTGGCCGGATTCCGCGTGCTGATGACTCCGAGGGCCGTGGCCCGTCATCGCAGCGCTGGTGTCCAGGGGGAGCGCCCCGCACCGCCGGGGACGTCCGGTCGCCGCTACGACCAGGAACGTGGGGCTCTGGCCAGCATCCTCAAGAACTACGGCCTGCTGTCCCTTGTGTGGGTCCTGCCCCTGTACCTGATCCAGGGGCTGATCCGCCTCCTCGTGCTCGCGCTCTCCCGGCGATTCCAGGACGCCTATCAGCTCCTTGGTGCATGGGGATGGAACGTCGCGCATCTGCCGGGGACCCTCCAACGGAGAGTGCGAGCCCAGGCTGTCCGTTCTCTTCCGGACCGGGCCGTTCGCAGGTCGATGGCCCCCGCGGCGATCAGGCTTCGAAGGTGGGCCCAGTCGGCCGTCCAGTCGCTGCTGCCTGAACGAGGAGGCGGCGGTGAGGCCGAGGCGGTCGCTCCGCGGGTTCGGGCCCTCCGGTTCGCCCGGGTACATCCCGCCGCAACGGCATGGGTCCTGGGAGCCGTGGCGGCTGCCTTCGCCTACCGGCACGTCCTGGGGGCCTCGCCGCTCCTGGGCGGGGGCCTCGGGGCTCTCCCCTCGTCGCCTTCGGCCTTCTTCGCGGAGCTCGTGTCGGGGATCCGGCACACCGGCCTGGGTGGCAGCACCGGGGCCAGTCCCGCGCTGGGGCTGCTCGGGGCCGGAAGCGTCCTGGCCGTGGGCGATCCCGTCTTGCTCGAGAAGATCCTGTTGCTGGCGATGCCGGCTGTCGCTGCCGTTGGATGCTACCGGGCCGTGCGGGCAGCCACCGCTGACGCCGTTCCGTCCGTCGTAGCCGGGGTCTGTTACGGGCTCTCCTCGGCGGTCCTGTGGGCCATCTCGGAGGGGAGGATCCCCGCTCTCGTCTTCCTGGCCGGCCTTCCCTGGATGGCCGGCAAGTTGGTGCTGCCCTTCGGTCGCCTCGGGGCTGTCCGCGTCCGGCGGTGGATCGTCGGGGCCGCCCTGGGAGTGGCCATCCTCGGCTCGCTCTATCCCGGGACCATCCTTGCGGCGGGGGTGCTGGTTGCAGCCGTCCTGCTCGTTCCCCCCTCGGGGGGCCGGCGGCTACGAGGGGTCGTATTGGTCGGGGCGGCCCTTATCCTGGCGACCGCCCTCACGTTCCCACTCTTCCTGGAAATCGCCCGGGGGGCATGGCGGAGCATGCAAGATCTCGCCGGCGAGCCGTCGTTCGCATCGCTCGCCCGGCTTTCACTCGGGCCCGGGCCGGGGGCGTGGGTGACCGGGTTCTTCCTGCCCGGCGCCGCGGCAGTGGCCGTCCTGTTCGTCTCCGGGCGGCATCAGACCACGGCGATTCGTGCCGGCATTGCGGCCGTTCTCTCCCTGTACCTGGCCTGGCTTGCGGCAGCGGGCTATCTTCCCGCCGCCCTGTCCAACTCGGTGGTGTACGTGGGCGTGGCGGGCTTCAGCTACTCGATACTGGTCGGATTGGGGCTCGCCTCCCTCCTGCATGGAGTGGCCCGAACGGAATTCGGCCTCCGCCACATCGGAGCCGCCCTGATGACCGCGCTCCTGACCGTGGGACTTCTCGGCCAGATCGTCCAGGCGAGCAGTGCCTCCTGGGAGATCGGCGGCCCCGAACGAGTCCCAGCTGCGTATCCCGTGGCGGGGGACGCCGGAGGTCTTCCCTATCGGGTGCTGTGGGTCGGCTCCCTCGACGGGGACGCCTTTCCCGCGCCCGGGGGGCTTCCCACCGGGACGGTCGCAGCTGGGGCTGCGTCGGTGCGCTTCGCCGTGACCGCCCCCGCCGGTGCCTCGGCGCTCGACATCGGCCGGCCCGACGTGGGCCCAGGGTACGAGCGTCTCCGTCAGTCCCTGGTGGAGGTGCTGGCCGGGGAGGCTCGGCACGGTGGAGCGCTCCTCGCCGCCTTCGGGATCCGGTTCGTTCTGGCAGAGCCGGG
>DASWCX010000090.1:0-11283 GCA_036395815.1 Actinomycetota bacterium
CGGGGCCCGACTCCGGGGCGGGGCTCGGCCTTGCCATCGCCCGCGGGATCGTCGAGGCGCACCACGGGTACATCTCGGTGCGCAACGACGGACCGGGCTGTCGGTTCACCCTCCGGCTCCCGCTGGACCGGTCAGCCTGAGACCGTCAGTCGTCCGCGGCTCTCCGCCCGCCCGACCGTCTCAGGCGCCGGCTGGCCTCGGCCGCATCCGGCGCACCGCCACCCACCCGATGAGCGCGAACAGCCCGATCGGCAGCACGTACCCCAGCGCCACCATCACGGCGGCGATCACCCCGACGAAGCCGTCGAGGGCGTTGTGCCAGGCCCGGGCGATCGCCGAGCCCTCCTTGGGTTTGGGCTGGACGAACCCGGCCTCGGCCATCCCCACGGTGATGGTCGAGAGGTCGCTCTCGTCGCTGAGCACTCTGAGCTGGCCCTGGATCTCCTCGATGTCCAGCTGCACCTGCTGGAGCTCATCCTGCACACGGATGCTGTCGCCGATCGAGGTGGCCTTCGACATCAGGCCGAGGAGCACGGCCTCCTGCGACCGCCAGTTCCGTAGCCGGGCCTGGAGGTCGACGAACTGGGCGGTCACGTCCTGGCCGGACACACGTTCCTCCCCCACCGTGCCCAGCCGCTTGAGGTCGCCGAGGGCAGCCTCGAACCGGTCCGCCGGTACCCGAAGCACCAGCGTTCCGGAATGGTGCTTCCCCGTGGCGGTTTCCGACGAGGACACGTAGCCTCCGTACCGCCCGGCCACCAGTGTGGCGTCCTGGAACCGCTGCTCGAACGTGCCGTCCTTGACCCGAAGCGAAAGGCTGGCGGTCTTCACGATCCGGGGCCCGATCGCGGGCAGATCCGCGGCCGGCACGCCGTTCGCCTCCGGGCCCACGCGGGGCGGCCGCGAGGCGGGCCCCATCGGTCCCGGCACGCGCTTGATCGCGCCGGCCGGCGCAGAGCCACTCGTCGTGGGCGCCCTTCGGCTGCACGCAGCCCCGGCCAGGGCGGCCACCGCCAGGAAGCCCGCCACGCCCAGCGCCATCCGCTTGCCCATCGCGACCTCCTTGCTCAGGTCTACGCTTCGACGGCAAGGCAAGGACTGGGCGTTCCCGGCGTTGGAAAACCTTACCGGCCGGTGCGGGCCCGGCGGACCAGCCGGCGGAGCCGATCGGGCCCCACCCGGGTGGCTCCCCGTTCGTCCATCAGGGCGAAGATCACCTTGCGCTGGATCAGCGGGGTGATCGCCACGACGTCGCCGGGCCGGGCCCGATCGATCATCCATTCGACCGCGCGAAGCTCGTCGACGAACACCGGCACGTCGCGGGCGCCGCCGTCCTCGGCCCCGGCCCGGAGCCGGCGGACCAGGTCCTCGCGGTCCCGCCCGCGCAGGTAGTCGAGCAGCTCGGCGATCGCCACGTGGTCGGCGCCACGTCCGGCCACGTAGCCCATCGCGTGGAGGATCTCGTCGGTCCGGTCTCCGGCCGTGCAGTAGGAGAGCCAGATCTCCGCGCCCGGCCGGCGAAGCGCCCGGCAGATCTCGATCAGGCCCTCGAGACCCGCCTCGTTGTGCGCGTAGTCAGCCACCACGATCCTCCCCGCCAACTCGAACAGGTTGGCCCGGCCCGGGTTCGTCTCCGGATCGAGGACGAAGGACTTCAGGGCCCTCACCACCATGGTCACGGAGAGGCCGATCCCCAATCCGGCCGCGGTCCCGGCCATGGCGTTCTGGATGTTGTGCCTCGAGATGCCGGCCAGGGTCATGGGGACCTGCTCGATGGCGACCAGCCGGCGCGACCGGCCCGGGAGGAGCGCGGTGAGGTGCCCGTCGATCACGGTCATCCCCCGGCCCCCCTCGTCCACCGCCGCCCGAACGGCCGGGTGGTCGGGGTCCATGGAGAAGAGCCATGGCCGGCCCCTGGACGTCCGCCGCATGGCCAGCACCCTGGGGTCGTCCGCGTTCAACACGTCCCACCCGTCCGGGCGGGTGATCCGGGTGATGGCGGCCTTGACCTCCGCCAGCTGGTCGAGGGTCCTGATCCCGAGCAGTCCGATGTGGTCGGACGTGACGTTGGTGACGACGGCCACGTCGTTGTGGGAGGTTCCGATGCCCCGGAGCAGGATGCCACCCCGGGCCGTCTCGAGAACGGCCACGTCCGCCCCTGGCTGCTCGAGCGCCTTGCCGGCGCCCCCGAAGCCCGAGTAGTCCCCCGCCTCGACCAGCTCCCCGTCCAGGTAGACGCCGTCGGTGCACGAATAGGCCACGGACTTCCCCGCCACCCGGACCATGTGCGCCAGGAGCCGGACGGTGGTGGTCTTGCCGTTCGTGCCGGTCACCGCCACCACCGGGATCGACGGCTCGGGAACCGTGGGCGCCGGACCGGGGTCGGCGCCCAGAAGGCGCCGGGCCGCCTCGCCCAGCACCCGGGGGGCCCGGCGCCGAGTGGAGAAGACCGCGTCCAGCGCCCCGGCCACCTCCGTGCCCAGGGCCTGGGCGGCGCTCCGGCGGCGCCAGGGGAACGCCACGACGATCTGGTCGGGGTTGGGCCCGGGCCGGGCCCGGACGGCCAGTCTGGTGCCGGCCGCCGCGGCCTGCGAGCGGGTGAGATGGGCGGCGACGCGGACGACGAACCTTCGCCGCTGTTCGCTTCGGGCCGGGCCCACGCTCGAGCGGCTCGGCGCGCGCAGCCCCGCCCGAGCCGCCGCGGCCTGCACCCTCTCCGGCCGCGCCTCCAGCCAGCCCGGGACGCCGAGCGTGAGCTTGACCGCCGGCCGGGCGAAGTACAGGTTGGGGCCGTCCAGGACCCGAAGCTCGTCCAGCCGGACCGGTCCTCGCCCCTCCCCACCCACTGAGCCGGACTCTACCTGGCCGGGAGTACCCTAGGTGCCATGAGCGAGTTGCAGGACGTCCTTCGCGCCATCGAGGAGGGACGGGCCCGCGGCGAGCGCATGGCCCTGGCCACCGTGGTCGGGGTGCAGGGCTCGACCTACCGGCGGGAGGGAGCCCGGCTCCTGATCCCGGCCGAGGGCCGGCCGGTCGGGACGATCAGCGGCGGCTGCCTGGAGGGCGAGGTCCGCGAGGCCGCCGTCCAGGTCATGCATGAGGGCCGGCCCAGGCTGCTCCACTTCGACCTCACCGCCGACGACGAGGCCGTGTGGGGATGGGGCCTGGGCTGCAACGGCGTGGTCGACGTGTTCGTGGAGCCGGCCGAGGGCGCCTTCGAGAGCGCGGGGGCGATCCGCCGGGCCGTCGAGGACCAGCGGGACCTCGTCGCGGTCACGGTGATCGCCATCGGAAGCGAGGCCACCTCCGACGGAGGCGGCTCCGCCCTACGTCCCGGCGCGCGGATCCTCGTGCGGCCCGACGGGGCCATCGAGGGCTCCCTGGGGCAAGCCGGGATGGACCGAGCGGCGGCGAACGAGGCGCTGGAGGCGCTTCGGGACGACCGGTCCCGAATGGTCTCGCTCCCCGGCGGGATCGAGGCCTTCGTCGAGGTCGTGCGGCCTCCGATCCGCCTGCTGGTGTGCGGGGCCGGCCACGACGCGGTCCCCCTGGTGCGTTTCGGCAGCATGCTCGGGTGGCGGGTCGAGGTCATCGACGACCGGGACCAGTTCCTGAAGCCTCGACGGTTCCCGGAGGCCAGCCGTCTCATCCGGAGCGAGCCGATCGACGCGGCCAACGAGGCCGGCGCCGACGACCGCAGCTACGTCGTGGTGATGAGCCACAACTTCCTGCGGGACAAGGACTACCTCCGGTCGTTCCTGGGTTCCCCCGCCGCCTACGTCGGGATGCTGGGCCCGAACGCCCGCCTCGAGCGACTCCTCGACGCGCTGGGCCGCGAGGGGTTCGAGCCCGATCCCGGCCGCCTCGAAGCCGTGCACGGACCGGCTGGGCTGGACATCGGGGCGGAGGGCCCGGAGGAGGTGGCCTGGGCCATCGTGGGAGAGGTCCTGGCGGTCCGGAACGGCAGGACTGGTGGGTCCCTGAAGGGACGGACCGGGCCCATCCACGAGCGCGAGGCCGGACGGCGCTCAGTGGCGGCCGGGGGGACGTGATCTCCGGGCTGATCCTGGCCGCCGGGTCCTCGGCCCGGCTGGGCCGGCCCAAGCAGTTGCTCGACCTCGGAGGGAAGCCCGTGCTGGAGCACGTGGTCGACGCCGCGCTGGCCTCTGCGCTCGACGAGGTCGTGGTGGTGCTGGGCCACCGCGCCGAGGAGATCCGGTCCGCGGTCCCAGAGGACGAACGGGTCCGGGTGGTGGAGAACCCGGAGCACGAACGGGGCCAGTCGACGTCGCTCGCCGCCGGCCTGCGGTCGCTGGGTCCCGAGTCCGAGGCGGCCGTGGTGCTGCTGGGGGACCAGCCCGGAACCGCCCCGGCCGCGGTGGCGGCGGTGGTGGCCGCGTACCGGGACGGGCTGGGTCCGGTGGTGCAGGCATCATACGGCGGGCGGCCGGCCCACCCGACGCTCCTGGCCCGAAGGGTCTGGGCCGAGGTGGTCGCGGAGACCGCCGGCGACGAGGGAGCCCGCTCGGTGCTGGCCGCGCGGCCCGAGTGGCGGGCGCTGGTCGAGGTGGGCGGTGCGCCCCCCGACGACATCGACACGGAAACGGACTACGAACGCGTCCGGCGGGCCTTCGAGCAGCCGGTGAACCCGGGTTCGTAGCCGGCAGGGCCGCCGGCCTCGTCCGCCAACTGGAACCCATTGCTATCCGGGCCCCAAACTGCCAATATCTGCTTCGTTGAACGAACAGAGCCTTCAGGCAGCCAACGCATTTCTGAACGTCGCCTCGGCAACTACGCAGGCTGGCGAGTTCCTTGACCGTTCTCCTGCCGAAATTGGCAGGGAGGCCGGGCTGGCAAACCCGCTCGCGGTGGCCAGGGCGATCAGAGCGCTGGCCGCCCGGCGGCGGCTCCAGGCGGAGGACGGCCGGTACCGGCTCCTGGATCCCCGGCCGCTCGACCCCGGCGAACCCGAGTCGGTACCCCGCGCCCCGCGGAAGCGAAAGGTCGGCCGCAAGCGAGCCGGCGCTCGCGCGGAGGCCCCGGAGGGGGAGCGGAAACCGACCTTCGCCGACCTCGGCCGGGCCATCATCGACCGGGTGATCGACCTGGGGCGCGAGGCAGGGGAGGCGGTGGCCTCCGCCGACAACCTGCGGCGGGAGGCCAAGGAGAACAAGGCGGCCCGGATCGAGGCCGACCAGCGGGCGAACCGGCTGTTCGAACGGGTGAAGGAGCTGGAGGCCAAGCTCGAGATGGCGGAGGGCAACCTCCGCACCGTCCTGGCCGCCGCCCGGGGCCGGGGGGCGACCGTCGCGCCGACCAACAACGAGATGGAGGCCCTGCTCCGGATCCTGAAGTCCCCCTCCCAGGAGGGGGCGGAGAGCGGCGAGGGCGCGGCGGACGGCCAGGCCGCCACCGAGCCACAGGAGGCGGCCGGCGAGTGACGCCGGCAGGGCCGATCGAACCACAACAGCTCCGCAGCCTCGCCGAGAAGGGCTACGACACCTACCTGCGCGACCTCGAAGCGACGGTGAACGTCGACTGCGGGACGTTCGTCACCGAGGGCGTCCGCCGCATCGCCGACCATATGCAGGAGCGGTTCGAGGCGGCGGGCTGGGAGGTCGAACGACACCGCCACACGCCGTCGGACGGACTGGAGCAGCTCGGGGACCTGCTGATCGCGCGGCTCAGGGGTGAGGCGCCCGGTGGGCGCCGGGTCCTGCTGATCGGGCACATGGACACGGTGTTCCCGGAGGGCACGGCGGCCCAGCGGCCGTTCCGGATCGAGGGGTCGCGGGCGTTCGGGCCGGGCGTGTCCGACATGAAGGGCGGGCTGCTGGGCGGGCTGCACGCGGTCGGCGCGCTCCAGGGCGCGGGGTTCGGCGACTTCGATTCGATCACCTACGTATGCAACCCGGACGAGGAGATCGGTTCGCCGTGGAGTTCCGGCTTCATCCGGGAGCGAGCCGGAGAGGCTGACGTGTGCTTCGTGTTGGAGGGGGCCCGGGAGAACGGCGACATCGTCTCGGCCCGCAAGGGGGTGGCCGACGTCCAGGTCACCGTTCGGGGACTGGCGGCCCACGCCGGCGTGGAGCCCGAGCGGGGCCGGTCGGCGATCCTTCAGGCGGCGCACACGGTGGTGGCCCTCCACGAGCTGAACGGCCGGTGGCCGGGGGTCACCGTGAACGCGGGCGTGATCGAGGGGGGAACGCGGGCGAACGTGGTCCCGGACCGGTGCGAGCTCCGGGTCGACACTCGGGCGCCCCACGCGGACTCTTTCGAGCGGGCCCTGGCCGAGGTGGAGCGGGTGGCCCGGACGGTCGCCGTGCCCGACGTCGAGATCGAGTTCGAGGCCAGGACCGGCTTTCCCCCGATGGAGAAGACGGAGACGACCGCGCGGTTGGTCGAGCAGGCCAAGGGGATCGCCGCCGAGCTCGGGTTCGAGCTGAACGACGCGGCGACCGGCGGCGCCTCCGACGCGAACGTGGTGGCCGGGATGGGGGTGCCGGTGCTCGACGGCCTGGGTCCGGTGGGCGGGGCCGACCACGCGCCCGGTGAATGGCTCGACCTGGAGAGCGTGGTCCAGAGGATGGCGCTGCTGGCCGCGATGATCGCCACCGCGGAGTGAGGGCTCAGCGCGAACGGCTTCGAGCCTTGGCCCGCTCCTCGGCGGGCAGGATGGCCTTCCGAAGGCGCACCGACTTCGGGGTGACCTCCACGGCCTCGTCCTCCCGGATGAACTCCAGCGCCTGCTCCAGCGACAGCTCCCGGTGGGGGATCAACCGAACCAGCTCGTCCGAGGTGGACGAGCGCATGTTCGTCAGCTTCTTCTCCTTGGCCGGATTCACGTCCATGTCCTGGGCCCTGGCGTTCTCGCCCACGATCATCCCCTCGTACACCTCGACGCCCGGGCCGACGAACATCTCCCCCCGCTCCTGGAGGTTGAACAGGGCGTAGGCGGTGGACGGGCCCCGGCGGTCCGCCACCAGCGAGCCCGTGGGGCGGGTCGAGATCTCCCCGTGCCACTGCTCGTAGCCCTCGAACACGTGATGGAGCTGGCCGGTCCCGCGGGTCTCGGTCATGAACTCGGTACGGAACCCGATCAGGCTCCGGGCCGGGACCACGTACTCCATCCGAACCCACCCGGTGCCGTGGTTCACCATCTCCGCCATCCGGCCCTTTCGCAGGGCGAACAGCTGGGTCACCACGCCGAGGTAGTCCTCGGGGACGTCGATCGACACCCGCTCGACCGGCTCGTGCACCCGCCCGTCGATCGTCCGCGGGATGACCACGGGCTTCCCCACGGTCAGCTCGAACCCCTCCCGCCGCATCACCTCCACCAGCACGGCGAGCTGGAGCTCGCCCCGCCCCTGCACCTCCCAGGCCTCCGGCCGCTCAGGGACCTCGCGCACGCGGATGGAGACGTTGCCGATCGCCTCGGCGTCGAGCCGGGCCTTGACCAGCCTGGCGGTGAGCTTCGACCCCTCCTGCCCCGCGAGCGGCGACGTGTTGATCCCGATGGTCATGGCCAGCGAGGGCTCGTCGATGGCCATGACGGGGAGGGGCCTGGGGTCGTCGGGATCGGCAAGCGTCTCGCCGATGGTCACGTCGGCCAGCCCGGCGATGGCGATGATCTCGCCCGGTCCCGCCCCGTCCGCGGCAACCCGGTCCAGCGCCTCGGTGACGTAGAGCTCGGACACGCGAACCCGTTCGATCGAGCCGTTCGCCCGGCACCACGCCACCAGCTGCCCTCGCCGGATCACGCCGTGGCGAACCCGGCACAGGGCGATGCGCCCCACGTACGGCGAGGCGTCGAGGTTCGTGACCAGGGCCTGGAGCGGATGGGTCGGATCGTACGAGGGCGCGGGGATGCGCTCGAGGAGCGTCTCGAACAGCGGCTTGAGGTCGACGCCCTCGTCGTCCGGGCGCTCCGAGGCCCGGCCGGCCCGCGCGTTCGCGTACAGGATGGGGAAGTCGATCTGCGACTCGTCCGCGTCGAGGTCGAGGAACAGCTCGTAGACCTCGTCGACCACCTCCTTCGGCCGTGCGTCGGGGCGATCGAGCTTGTTCACCACCAAGACCACCGGGAGCTTCGCCTCCAGGGCCTTGCGCAGGACGAACCGGGTCTGGGGCAGCGGGCCCTCCGACGCGTCCACCAGGAGCAGCACCCCGTCGACCATGGTCAGGCCGCGCTCCACCTCGCCCCCGAAGTCCGCGTGGCCCGGGGTGTCGACGATGTTGATCTTGACCCCGCCGTAGTGGACGGCGGTGTTCTTGGCCAGGATGGTGATGCCCTTCTCGCGTTCGAGATCGGTGGAGTCGAGCACCCGCTCGGCCACGTCCTGGTTCTGACGGAACGCGCCGGTCTGCCACAGCATGGCGTCGACCAGCGTGGTCTTCCCGTGGTCCACGTGGGCCACGATGGCGACGTTTCGGATGTCTTCGCGTTGCAGCACGATGCAGGCTCCGGGAAGCGAGGAGGTCGCGGTTGGATGCCGCGCCTCCAGTGTAGCCGTCGAGGGTCAATCCTTCGGCGGATGCTCGTAGTAGCCGCGGGCGGTCTTTCGTCCCAGCCAGCCGACCCCGACCCTCCGTCGCAGATCCGGGGGCGGGGCGTCGCTGGTCCGGTGGTACGCGTCCTCCAACGAGCGGCCGATGGCCACGCAGACGTCGGCCCCGATGAGGTCGATCAGCGCGAATGGGCCCATGGGGTGGCCGGCGCCGATGACCATCGCCCGGTCGACGTCCTCGACGGTCGTGTAGCCGCTCTCGACCAACCGGACGGCCTGGTTCAAGTAGGGAATCAGCAGCCGGTTCACCAGGAACCCGGCCCCGTCGGGCACCCGCAGCGGCCGCTTCCCCAGGGCATGGGCGAAGTCGCGTCCGTGCTCGACGGCCGCCGGCTCGGTGCGCAGCCCCGACACCACCTCGACCAGCGGCATCCGGTGGACCGGGTTGAAGAAGTGCAGCCCGATCATCCGCTCCGGCCATTCCAGGAACGAGGCCAGCTCGGTGATGGAGAGCGACGACGTGGCCGACGCCACCACGGCGTCCGGCGGGAGGAGCGGCTCCGCCATCGTGAGGGCCCGCCGCTTCGGCTCGATCTCCTCCACCGTGGCCTCGAGGAACAGCGAGCAGTCCTTGAGGTCCCTCGGGTCGGTGGACACGCCCCCGCCGGGGTTCGCCTCCAGCACCTCGGCACGCAGCGCGTCGGCTCGACCCGGTGAGGCCGAGAGCACCACGAGGTCGAAGCCGTTCGCCGCGCACAGCGACGCCAGCCCCTTCGCCATCACCCCCGTGCCGAACAGGCCGATCTGACCGGTGGCTCCCACGGCGCCCGAAGCCTACCCCGCGGCTCCCTTCCGGACGCCGCCGGTACAGTGGAGCCATGAGAACCCAGAGCCGCCCCCAGGCCGGCCTGTTCGGGCCGGACTCGGTGTCGTGGCGAGTCCATCGAGAGGTGACCGTCCTGTTCGGCGGGGCCCGGGCGCTGCTCATGCACGCGGCGCACCCGCTGGTACTGGCCGGGGCGCGCCAGACCGGGTTCTACGAACGGAACCCGTGGAAGCGGCTCGAGCGGACGCTGCAGCTCCAGTTCACCATCACGTTCGGGACCCATCAGGACGCGCTCAACGCGGCCGAACGCGTCAACCGAGCCCACGAAGTCGTCCACGGGATCGACAGCGTGACCGGCCTCTCGTACGACGCGAAGGATCCCGACCTGCTGCTGTGGGTTCATGCGTGCCTGGTCGACTCCTCGCTGCTGTACGAACGGCTCACGGTGGGGAGGCTCGACGCGGACGGGCGCGAGCGGTTCCATCGTGAGCAGATGCTCGGAGCCGAGCTGCTGGGACTCCCCCGATCGAGGATCCCGCCCACGGTGGCGGACCTTCGCGCATACGTCGACGGGGTGGTCGGGAGCGGGATCCTGCGGGTGACGCCGGACTCGATGCGGGTGGCCGACCTCATCCGGCATCCGCCCCGGGAGGTCCCGTGGCGGCCGGTCCTCCGGCAGGTGGCGTGGTGGGGGTTCGCCACGCTGCCGGCCCCCATCAGGGAGCTGTACGGCGTGCGGTGGTCGGCGGGCAAGGAGCTCAGGCTGAGAGGAAGCATCCGGACGTTGAAGCTCGTCCGTCCACTCCTGCCTGGCCGGTTCCGGGAGGTCCTGCCGGCCAGAGCTGCGGCTCGCCGGCTGTTGAGCCGCTCGGCGCCCCCGCAACCCGAATAGCTATCCTGTCGCCCCATGAACGCCGAGCGTCCCGAGCCCCTGCCCGACCTGGCGTGGGACGCCGGACGCGCCCGGGAGTTCGCCGGCGGCGCCGCCGACCTGTTCTCCGAGCTGATCGCCCGGCTTCCCGACCTTCCGGTTGGCCGGGCGTGGGGAAGGGAGGACGTGGAACAGGGCGTGGCCCGGGAGGTTCCCGAGGAGCCCATGGACCAGGCCGACCTGCTCTCCTACCTCCGCAGCATGTTGCTCGAGTACTCCGTCTACACCGGGCACCCCAGGTTCATGGCCTACATCAGCGGAACCGGCACGGTCCCCGGCGCCGTGGCGGACATGCTGGCGTCGGGGGTCAACATGAACGTGGGCGGCTGGCGCCTCTCCCCGGCGGCCACGGAGGTCGAGCTGGCCCTCATGCGGTGGTTCGCCGAAATGTTCGGGCTGCCGGCCACGGCAGGGGGACTCATGGTCTCCGGCGGCGCGATGGCGAATTTCGTGGCGCTGAAGGTGGCCCGGGACGTGAAGGCTTCCTGGGACGTTCGGAACGAGGGCGTCGCCGCGGGCCCTCCCCTCGTCCTGTACGCCTCGGAGGAGGTCCACGTGGTGACCGACCGGGCCGCCGACATGCTGGGACTGGGCCAGGAGGCCGTCCGGAAGATCCCCGTCGACGGCGGGTTCCGGATGCGGCCGGACGCCCTGCGCGAGGCCATCGCCCGAGACCGCGAGGCCGGGGCCGTGCCGTTCGCGGTGGTGGCCACGGCGGGGACGGTGGCCACCGGGGCCATCGATCCGCTGCCCGAGATCGCCGAGCTCTGCGCCGGCGAGGACCTGTGGTTCCACGTCGACGCGGCCTACGGCGGCCCGGCCGTCCTGGCCGAGGACCTTCGCCCGCTGTTCGCCGGGATCGAACGGGCGGACAGCATCGCGTTCGACCCCCACAAGTGGCTGTACACGCCGCATTCGGGAGGGTGCGTCCTGATCAGGGACATGGCGCATCAGGCGGTCTCGTTCCAGGTGGCGCCGTCGTACACACACCAGGACCCGGAGCGGTCGGTTCCCGGCGT
>DASWCX010000091.1:0-10746 GCA_036395815.1 Actinomycetota bacterium
TGGTCACCCACGACCTGGAGGGACAGCGAAGGTTCTACGGCGAGGTCCTGGGTCTGAAGGAGCTGGGAACCGGTGAGGACTGGGTCCAGTTCGACCTGGACGGCCGGATGCTCGAGTTGCTGGCCAGGAGCGAGGAGCCGCAGTACGCGGAGCGGCGGGTCCAGGTCGGTTTCGCAGTGGACGACATCCAGGCGGCGTCCCGAGAGCTGGAGGCCCGTGGGGTCGAGCGGATCTCGGACGTCGAGGGCGGGCCCGAATCCGGCCAGTACTGGTGCTACTTCCGAGACCCCGAGGGCAACGTGTTCGAGCTGGCTCAACGCCTGTGAGCGATCCACCGGAGCGCCCTGGACTGGCCGAGCGGAAGCTGGTCACGGCCCTGTTCTGCGACCTGGTCGGATCCACCTCCCTCGCCGAACGGCTCGACCCTGAAGCCATGGGACGGGTGCAGGCGGCGTACTTCGATCGGGTCCGTTCGGTGGTCGAGGGATACGGCGGCACGGTCGAGAAGTTCATCGGCGACGCGGTGGTGGCGGTGTTCGGCGTCCCGGTGGCGCACGAGGATGACGCCGAACGAGCGATTCGATGCGCCCTGGGCATGCGGACGGCGGTGGCCGGGCTCAACGACACGCTGCGACCGCGGTTCGGCGTCGAGCTGGCCGTTCGTATCGGCGTGGACACCGGCGAGGCGGTGGTCACGGGAAGGATGGCCGATGCCATGGCCACGGGAGACGTGCTGAACACCGCGGCCCGCCTGGAGGCCGCGGCGAGCCCCGGCGAGATCCTGGTGGGAAGGGACACCATGCTGCTCTCCCGTGATGTCGTCGGCTTCGAGGGTCCCCGGGCGGTCGAGGCGAAGGGCAAGGCCGAGCCGGTCGAGGCGTGGGCTCCGACCGCGCTCGGGTCCGAGCGGCGCCGGGCGAAGTCTCCCCTCGTGGGCCGGGTGGCCGAGCTCGAGGTGCTGAGCGCCGCGCTGGAACGGGCCGTCCGGGAGGGGACTGCTCAGGTGGTGTTCGTCCTGGGCGAGCCCGGGATCGGAAAGAGCCGGTTGGGTGAGGAGTTCGCGGCACGGGTCGAAGGTCGCGGGTCGGTCCTTCGCGGGGCGTGCCGCTCGTACGGAGAGGACACCGCGTGGAGGCCGGTGGCCGAGGTGATCCGGGCGCACGCCGGCATCGCGGAGTCCGACCCGCCCGAGGCGGCGAGCGAGAAGCTGCGGCGCAGTCTGGGGCCGGCCCACCCGCCCGAGGAGGCGAGATTGATCGAGTCGCAGCTCGGCCCCCTGATCGGCTCCGACCGCAGCGGGGCATCGTCGGGAGGCGAGGTCCTGTGG
Source organism: Actinomycetota bacterium (assembly GCA_036395815.1). GTDB lineage: Bacteria > Actinomycetota > UBA4738 > UBA4738 > UBA4738 > DASWCX01. The sequence goes on from DASWCX010000091.1 coordinate 1,328, forward strand.
GCGATCCGGCGGTTCCTGGAAGGCGCCGCCGCGCAGCGCCCGGCGGTGGTGATGCTCGATGACCTCCACTGGGGGAGCGGAACGCTCCTCGAGACCCTCGAGGAGCTGGTGGAGACCATGGCGCCGGTCCCGCTCCTGCTGGTGTGTATGGGCCGAACGGAGCTCCGGGAGCGGATGGCGGGAACGCTGGCTGCCGAACGGACCTCCGTGCTGGGCCTGAGCGGGCTCACCGACGACGAAGCCGAGCGACTGGTGGCCGGGCTGCGAGATAAGCAAGGTCGAGCGATCGCCGTCGTCGGCCAGGCGGGCGGCAACCCGCTGTTCCTGGAAGAGCTGGCCACGATGGCCGAGCAGGAGGGGAGAGTGGACGAGGTGCCGCGTTCCCTCCACGCGCTCATCGCGGCCCGGCTCGATCTCCTTCCTCCGGACGCCAAGCTGGTCTCGCAGGCAGCCTCCGTGGTGGGAGAGGTCTTCTGGACGGGAGCCGTCACCGCAGCGCTCATGAACGGCGAGCAGGCCCAAACGGCGCCGGCGCTGAGGACCCTCCGAACGCGCGGGTTGATCGAGGAGCAACCGGGCAGCGCCTTCCTGGGAGACCGGCAGTTCGTCTTTCATCACGGCCTCATCCGCGAGGTGGCGTACGGCCCGCTGCCGAAGCATCGCCGAGCGGACATGCACCGCCGGGTGGCGCGCTGGATGACCGCCTTCGCCGAGGATCGTCCGGAGCTGTGGGGAAGCGTGGGCCACCACTGGGAACGGGCGCTGGCGCTCACCGCGGAGGTCGAGCCGCTCGAGTCGCCCGACGCAGAGGTGGCGGAAGCGGCGGCGTCGAGCCTGCTCGCCGCCGGCCGGTGGGCACACTCGAACGCGGCGCTCCCGGAGGCGATTGCGCTGCTGCGCCGGGCGGTGGCCGTTTCGCTGGGTTCGCGGTTCGAGCCGCTCTGTTCGGCCCGGCTGGCCCTGGCCCTCGCCATGGCGGGGGAGGGCGAGGAGGCCCGGCCCATCGCGGAAGCGGTCCCGCAGGACGTCGATGCCGAAGCGTCGGCGAACGCTGCGCTGGCGCTGGCCACGGTGGAGAAGAATCGCGGAAGCTCGGAGGGGATCCGGGCCCACGCGCCCGCCGCCATCGACCTCGCCCGCCGCGTTGGAGCGATCGACGTGGAGGTCCAGGCACTCGACGCGCTGGCCTGGGCCGACTTCTGGATGATCCCCGACGAAGCGGCGTACGAAGAAGCCCAGGGGAAGTGGGAGCAGGCATCGGCGCTGGCCAAGAGGGCCGGCGACCTCACCCTGGCCGCCCGGGCCAAGGGATGCGCCGCCCTGGCCGCCGACTTCCGCTTGGATATGTCCGCGGCCGACCGGGGGATCGAGGAGGCGATGGTTCTGGCCGAAGCCGCCGGGAGCATGCGGGCCCTCGTTCCCGTGCACACCGCTGCGGCTCGGGCCCGGGAGCTGCAGGGCCGGCCGGAGGAGGCGCTCGAGCACGGCCGTCGATGGTTCGAGCTGGCCATCCAGGCGGGCGAGCGCCTGGATGCGGTGGCGGCCTGTGCGTTCGGCCTGGCATCGCCGCTTCGGTTGTTGGGGCGCCTGGACGAAGCCTGGGCCGCGGCCGAAGAGGGCCTCCGCATCATCCTGGAGATGGAGGGGGCGGCCTACGAGGACGCCGTCCGCTGGGAGCGGGTCCGCCTGCTCCTCCTTCGGGGGCGGACGGACGAGGCAGACGAGGAGCTCGATCGGCTGGCTCGGATCTACGATCAGTTCGATCAGCCGACTGATCGATTGTGGGGGTACGCGGCGGGGCCGGTCCGAGCGGCCCAGGGGCGAGACGAGGAAGCCGAGGCAGCGTGGCGACGGGCCATCGGTCCCGGGGAGCACGACTGGTTCGTCGCCGAGAACCTGATCGCGTTCGGGAGATTCCTCCTGGACCGGGGGCGGTCGGAGGACGCGAGACCGGTCGTCGCGCAAGTCGGGGAGATCGTCGAAGGGACGGGGGCGCTGTTGCTCGAGCGCCAGGTGGAGGAACTTCGGGCGCGGCTGCCGTGATATATGGAACCGGGACGAACCGCTTCGAGAGGAGGACCCAGTGGTGACGGTAGGCCTGGTCGTTCGACTGGAAGCAAAGCCGGGGAAGGAGGCAGACGTTCAGAAGTTCCTGGAGGACGGGCTCCCCGTGGTGCAGGAGGAGCCCGCGACCACGGCGTGGTTCGCCATCCGGTGGGGACCGTCCACGTTCGGAATCGTCGATTTCTTCCCCGACGAACAGGGCCGGGAGGCGCATCTCTCGGGGCGGGTCGCCGCGGCCCTCATGCAACGGGCTCCGGAGCTGCTGGCGGAGGCCCCGGCGATCGAGAAGGTGGACGTCCTGGCGGCGAAGCTCCCCGGGTAACGGGAGGGGAACGCCATGACCACCATCCAGACGGAGCCCGGGCTCGATGATGCCGCTTTCAACGAGCTGGCTGCCTCGTTCCGGGGGCCGCTGGTGCGGCCTTCGGACCCCACCTACGACTGGGACCGCAACATCTGGAACGGCTCGATCGACCGGCATCCGGCGCTGATCGCCCGGTGCGCCGGGGTGGCCGACGTCATGGCGGCCGTGCGGTTCGCCCGCCGCACCGGCCTGAGGGTCGCCGTCAGGGGCGGCGGCCACAGCTTCCCGGGCCAGTCCACCTGCGACGGGGGCATCGTGATCGACCTGTCCCCGATGCGGGGCATCCGGGTGGACCCCGAGGCCCGCACGGCCCGGGCCCAGCCGGGCGTGCTCCTGGGCGAGCTCGACCACGAGACCCAGGCGTTCGGACTGGCCGTGCCGGCGGGCATCGTGACCCACACGGGCCTGGCCGGGCTGACGCTGGGAGGGGGGATCGGGTGGCTGATGCGCAAGCATGGGCTGACCATCGACCAGCTCCTGGCGGTGGACATGGTCACCGCCGAGGGCGAGTTCGTGAGAGCGAGCGAGCGCGAGAACCCCGACCTGCTCTGGGGGGTGCGTGGGGGCGGGGGGAACTTCGGCATCGTCACGGAGTTCGAATTCCGCCTGAACCCGGTGGGCCCCATCGTGCTGGCCGGTCCGATCTTCTGGCCCATGGAGGAGTCGGCAAACGTCCTGCGCTTCTACCGGGACTGGATCGCCGACGTGCCCGACGAGCTGACCACCGTTGTGGTCCATCGGAAGATGCCGCCGCTGCCGGTTGTGCCTTCGGAGCTGCACGGGCTGCCGGTGGTCGCCGTGACGTGCTGCTACGCGGGCCCGGTGGAGGAGGGCGAGAACGTGGTTCGGCCGATGAAGGAGTTCGGCTCGCCGGTGCTGGACCTGTGCATGCCGAAGCCGTTCGTGGTCCACCAGGCGATGTTCGACCCGTCGTTCCCCAGGGGGTGGTGGTACTACTTCCGGTCGGCCGACCTGGCGGAGCTCTCGGACGAGGTGATCGACATCGTGGCCGACCGGGCGCCGCGCATGACCTCGAGCCTGACGGCCTTCCCCATCTTCCAGCTCGGCGGGGCCATCGCCCGCGTGGGCGAGGACGAGAGCGCGTTCACCGGCCGGGGGGCCGGGTTCACCATCAACATCAACGCCACCACCGCCACAGCCGAGGGGTTCGACGCCGAACGGGAGTGGTCGCGGAGCTTCTGGGCGGCGCTGGAGCCACACCACGCTGGGGTGTACGTCAACTTCCTGATGGAGGAGGGCGAGGACCGGGTCCGCCAGGCCTACGGGGAGGCGAAGTACGACCGGCTCAAGGCGCTCAAGCGAACGTACGACCCCGAGAACGTGTTCCGGCTGAACCAGAACATCCCGCCGGACTGACAGACCAGATCCATTTGCCCGCTCGCTGGCTTCGGGATAGCGTCGGCTTCGGCGGACGGTTCGCCGGCCTTCGAGAGGAAGAGGGGTGAGGTCCAATGGCCGAAGAGCACCCGAACGTCAGGACGGTCCGGGAGGGATTCGAGGCTCTCGACCGGGGCGACATGAACTGGATGACCGAGCACATGTCCGACGACATCGTGTGGCACGTCGGAGGCAAGAGCAAGGTCGCCGGGGAGTATCGGGGCAAGGAAGCCGTGATGAACCTGTTCGCCCGGCAGTCCCAGATGCTGGGCGCCTCCAAGATCGACCTGCACGACGTCGTGGGGAACGACCAGCACGTGATCGCCATCGGCAGGGCCTCGGTCGACGACCCGGGCGGCGGAACCGTCTCGTGGCTGTACGCGAACGTGTTCCACATCGAGAACGGGATCACGAAGGAAGTGTGGGGCCTGGCCGACGAGACCTCGGAGAGCGACGCGCTGATCGACAAGATGATCAGCTGACGGCCCGGCCGGTGGCGCGAACCGACTCGATCGAACGAGGCCGCGCGGCGTTCGCCCGGCGGGCGTGGGGCGATGCGCACAGGGAGCTGCTCGCCGCGGATCGCCAAGCGCCGCTCGAACCCGAGGACCTGGAACTCCTCGCCATCGCCTCCGAGATGCTCGCCAGGGACGAGGACCGCACCGAGGCCCTGACCCGAGCCCAGAACGAGTACGTTCGGCTCGGGAACCTGCCCCGGGCCGCCCGCTGCGCGATCTGGCAGGGCATGTCGCTTCTGGACCGCGGGGAGATGGCTCCGGCAGCAGGGTGGCTGGCCCGGGCCGCGCGGATGCTCGAGGAGACCGATGAGGAGTGCGTCGAACGCGGACTCCTCCTGATCCCCTCGGCGCTCCGGCTGCTGTTCGGCGAAGGCGACCCGGCCGGCGCCCAGGCGCTGTTCGAGCAGGCGGCGGCGGTGGCGGCGCGGTTCGATGACCCCGACCTGACCGTGCTGTCCGGGCTGGGCCGAGGACAGAGCCTCATCTTCCTCGGCGAGAGGGCCCGTGGGATGGCCCTGCTCGACGAGGCCATGGTGGCCGCCACGGCCGCCTCGGTCACACCGATCGTCGTCGGGATCGCCTACTGCTCGGTCATCGACGCCTGCACCGGGATCTTCGACGTCCGCCGGGCCCGGGAGTGGACGGACGTGCTCCATCGGTGGTGCGAGTCGCAGCCCGACCTGGTCTCGTTCCGGGGCCAGTGTCTGGTCCATCGAGTCGAGATCCTCCGGCTCCACGGGGACTGGAGTGAGGCCGAAAGCGAGGCCGAGCAGGCCGGCCGCCTGCTCTCGATCCGAGGCCCGGCCGGCGGGCCGTCGTATCAGCTGGGTGAGCTCCACCGGATGCGCGGGGACTTCGCCTCGGCCGAGGCCGCCTACCGCCGGGCGAGCCAGTTGGGGCGCGATCCGATGCCGGGGCTGGCCTTGCTTCGGTTGGCCCAGGGGCAGGCCGATGTCGCGGCAACATCGATCCGCCGCGCGCTGGACGAGGCGGGCGATCCCGCCACGCGGTGCCGCCTCCTCCCGGCGTTCGTGGAGATCATGCTGGAGGTCGGGGACATGCCCGCCGCGCGGCAGGGGGCGGACGAGCTGGCCGCGATGGCCTCGCAGATGGACGCGGCGCTCCTTCGGGCCCTCTCCGATCAGGCGGTTGGGGCGGTGTCGCTGGCCGAGGGGAACGCCCGGGCGGCGCTCACGTCGCTCCGTCGGGCGGCGACCGGGTGGCTCGGGCTGGAGGCGCCGTACGAGGGGGCGCAGGTCCGCGTGCTGATCGGACGGGCGTGCCGGGCGCTGGGGGACCGCGACGCCGCGGAGCTCGAGCTCGACGCGGCCCGGGCCACCTTCGAGCAGCTCGGCGCGACCCCCGACCTGGCCCGCGTCTCGGAGCTCTTGGGAACCGGCGCCGGGGCCGGCGGGCCGGGTCTGACCGGCCGGGAGGTGGAGGTCCTGCGCCTGGTGGCCGCCGGGATGACGAACCGGGCCATCGGGGCGGAGCTGTTCATCAGCGAGAAGACGGTGGCCCGCCACGTGAGCAACATCTTCACGAAGCTGGCCCTGTCGTCCAGGTCGGCCGCCACGGCGTACGCGTACCAGCACGACCTGGTGTAGCCGGGTCGGCACTGCACAGAATTACCCACGCCGGTCCAGTTCGGAAATGGTCAATCCCCCCGATGCGTCGCCGATGGCGCCCCGCGTACCGTTCGACCCGTTGGCCGTCACGGAGCGAAGGAGGGACGGGATGAACGGGAACGGTGGGGCGGAGTACGTCGAGACCGTGATCGTGGGTGGCGGACAGGCCGGCCTGGTCGCCGGGTACCACCTGAACCGGATGGGTCGGCCGTTCGTGATCCTGGACGCCTTTGGTCGAGTAGGCGACGCGTGGCGGACCCGGTGGGACTCGCTGCGCCTGTTCACCCCGGCCAAGTACGACGGGCTGCCCGGCCTTCGATTCCCCGCCGGCCGGGTCACGTTCCCGACGAAGGACGAGATGGCCGACTACCTGGAGGCGTATGCGGCCCGGTTCGAGCTGCCGGTGCAGACGGGCGTGCGGGTCGACGGCCTGTGGCGGGAGGGCGAGCGGTACGTGGTGTCCGCCGGCGGGCGGCGGTGGGAGGCGGACAACGTCGTGGTGGCCACGGGCGCGTTTCAGAATCCCCGGGTCCCGGGGTTCGCCGCTCAGCTCGATCCGGGCATCGTCCAGATCCATTCGCACGCGTACCGGAGTCCTGACCAGCTCCAGGAGGGCGACGTCCTGGTGGTGGGGGTGGGGAACTCGGGGGCCGAGATCGCCTTCGAGCTGATCCGATCGCACCCGGTGTGGCTGTCGGGCAAGCCCGCGGGCGAGATCCCGGTGAAGCACGGGCCGCGGGCGGCTCGATTCGCGCTGCCGATCGTGCGGTTCATGGGCCATCGCGTGCTCACGCTGGGGACCCCGGTGGGCCGAAAGGTGCTGCCGAAGCTGGCGACCCGGGCCGCTCCCCTGATCCGGGTCAAGATGAAGGACCTCGCCGAGGCGGGCGTCCAGCAGGTCCCGCGAACCGCCGGGGTCGAGGACGGCAAGCCGGAGTTGGAGGACGGGCGGGTCCTGGACGTGGCGAACGTGGTGTGGTGCACGGGATTCCACTACAACTTCGGCTGGATCGACCTCCCGATCTTCGGGGACCGCGGAGCCCCGATACAGCAGCGGGGCGTGGTCACGAGCCAGCCGGGGATCTACTTCGTCGGCCTCGAGTTCCAGTACGCGGCGACCTCGGACGTCGTGCTGGGGGTTGGGAGGGACGGCGAGTACGTCGCCAGGCACATCGCCTCGAGAGCGCCGAAGGGGAAGGAAGCCGCGCTGAACGTCGTTTGACGTCGGGCCGTCCGTTCGTCGGCGGCACCCGGGAATCTCCACTGTTCGGCACGGGCGCCGACGGCTACGCTGTGCGCGTGAGAGCGACGGGACCATGATCTGCTCCGCGTGTGGGACCGAGAACGAAGCCGGCCGCAAGTTCTGCCGGGAGTGCGGGTCGGCCCTGGCCCGGGTCTGCCCCTCGTGCGGTGCCACGAACGACGCGGCTGCGAAGTTCTGCGGGGAGTGCGGCACGCTCCTGGTCGCGGAGGCTCCGCTCGCCGCCGCGGAACCCCCGTCGGGGGTGGCCGAGCGCAGGCTGGTCTCGGTGCTGTTCGTCGACCTGGTCGGGTTCACCGCCGCCTCGGAGCAGCGGGACTCCGAGGAGACCCGGGACCTCCTGAGCCTGTACTTCGACCGGGCCCGGCAGCTGATCGGTCGGTACGGCGGGACGGTCGAGAAGTTCATCGGCGACGCCGTCATGGCGGTGTGGGGGGCGCCGACGGCGCGGGAGGACGACGCGGAACGAGCGGTCCGGGCCGCGCTCGACCTGGTCGCCTCGGTGGCGCAGCTGGGCTCGGAGTCCGGCCTCCCGGACCTGCGGGCGCGGGCCGGGGTGGTGACGGGCGAGGCCGCGGTGACGGTCGGCGCCGAGGGGCAGGGGATGGTGGCGGGCGACCTGGTGAACACGGCCAGCCGGATCCAGTCGGTCGCCCCGCCCGGGGTGGTGTTCGTGGGCGAGGCCACCCGCCGGGCCACCGAGGCGGCCATCGTCTACGAGGACGCCGGCGCCCACGAGCTCAAGGGCAAGGCCGAACCGGTCCACACGTGGCGAGCCCTTCGCGTCATCGCCGGCCGTGGTGGGGCCCTCCGGTCGCAGGGCCTGGAGGCGCCCTTCGTCGGACGGGACCGCGAGCTCCGGATGATCAAGGACCTGTTCCACGCCTCCGCCGAGGAGGGGAAGGCCCACCTCGTCTCGGTGGTCGGCGTGGCCGGGGTCGGCAAGTCGCGACTGTCGTGGGAGTTCTTCAAGTACGTCGACGGCCTGCTCGACACGGCGTACTGGCACCGCGGCCGATGCCTCCCGTACGGCGAGGGGGTGGCCTTCTGGGCCCTGGCCGAGATCGTGCGGATGCGGGCGCAGATCGCCGAGGAGGAGGACTCGGCATCCGCGGCGGCGAAGCTCCGCCGGGTTGTCGAGGACCACCTGCCCGACCCGGAGGAACGGGAGTGGGTGTACGGGCGGCTGGCCCACCTGCTGGGGCTGGAGGAGCGGCCGGCCGGCGAGCCGGAGGATCTGTTCGCCGCGTGGCGCCTGTTCTTCGAGCGGCTCACCGAACGCTATCCCGTGATCCTGGTGTTCGAGGACATCCAGTGGGCCGACTCGTCCCTGCTCGACTTCATCGAGTACCTGCTCGATTGGTCCCGGAACCACGCCCTGTACGTCGTGACCCTGAGCAGGCCGGACCTGATGGACCGCCGATCGGCGTGGGGTGCCGGGCGGCGCAACGCCACCTCGCTGTTCCTGGAGCCGCTCGCCGACCCGGACATGGAACAGCTCATCGCGGGACTCGTCCCCGGCCTTGCGCAGGACGCTCGAACCCGGATCCGCGAACGGGCGGAGGGGATCCCGCTCTACGCCGTGGAGACCGTTCGCATGCTCCTGGACCGCGGCCTGCTGAAGCAGGAGGGCAGCCGGTACGTGGTGACCGGCCCGGTGGACGAGCTGGCCGTCCCCGAGAGCCTCCAGGCGCTCATCGCGGCGCGCCTGGACGGCCTGCCGAAGGAGGAACGGGCGCTGCTCCAGGACGGCGCGGTGCTGGGCAAGACGTTCACCCCGGCCGGGCTCGCCGCGGTGACCGGCCGGCCCGAGGCCGACCTCATGCCGCTCCTGGCCTCCCTGGTCCGCAAGGAGATCCTGGGCGTGCAGGCCGATCCCCGCTCGCCGGACCGTGGCCAATATGGCTTCCTGCAAGCGCTGGTTCGAAAGGTCGCCTACGACATGCTGTCGAAGCGCGACCGCAAGGCGAAGCACCTGGCCGTGGCGGGCCATCTCGAGTCGACCTGGGGTGCCGAGGACGAGGAGATCGTCCAGATCGTCGCGGCGCATTACCTCGACGCGTACCGTTCGGCGCCGGGCGACCCCGACGCCCCGGAGATCAGGTCGAAGGCGCGGGAGGCCCTCATCCGGGCGGCCCGGAGGGCCCAGTCGCTGGCCGCCCACGAGGAGAGCTTCCTCTATTTCG
>DASWCX010000092.1:0-6041 GCA_036395815.1 Actinomycetota bacterium
CAGGTGTCCGAACGGGTCGCGCCGATCCGCCCGATCCACGGCGCCACGCTCACGGTCCGAGGGTTCGGCCTGGGTCCGGATGGTGCCCCACCGGAGACGGGACGAACCGTCGATCGATCGGTGGTCCTGCTGGCCAAGGACGCCACCGGCTACGCCAACCTCTGCTCGCTCATCACCACCGCGCACATGACGGGGGAGCGGGGAGACCCAGCGCTCACCACCTCGCAGGTGTGCGAGCGCGCCGGCGGGCTGATCGCGTTGCTCGGCCCGGAGTCCGAACCCGGATCGCTGGCCGCGGCCGGCCTGGCCGACGCCGCCGGCGAACGCCTGCGTCCGTGGCGCGACGCCTTCGGCCGCCACGACCTGTTCGTCGAGGTTCGCAACCGGATGGAGCCCGACGGCGCCACCCAGATCCGGCGGCTGCTCCGGCTGGCGCACGACGCGGAGATCGAAGCCGTGGCCACGAACGGGGTCCGGTACCTGGTGCCCGAGGACGCCTTCCTGGCCGACGTCCTGGAGTGCATGCGCGAGATCGTGCCGCTCGCCGCGCACCACGTGTCGCGCCGCAACGCCGAGGGGTGGCTGAAGCCGCCGAGTGCCATGCGCGAGCTGTTCGCCGAACGGCCGGACCTCTGCCACACCGCACTCGACATCGCCGACCGGTGCCGGTTCGATCTCGGGATCCGTGAGGTCCACTTCCCGGACTTCCCGACCCCGAGGGGTCGAAGCGCGGGCAGCGTCCTGGCCGAGCGATGCTGGCGCGGGCTCGACGAGCGCGGGATGAAACCGACGAAGGAGGTCAGGGACCGCCTGGACACCGAGCTGGCCCAGATCCAGACCATGGGGTTCGCGGCCTACTTCCTGAACGTGGCCGACATCGCCGATGACATCCGCTCGATGGGCATTCGGTGCGCGTGCCGCGGCTCGGCCGCCGGCTCACTGGTGTGCTACCTGACCCGGATCTCCGACGTGGACCCGGTGCGGCACGGCCTGCTGTTCGAACGGTTCATCAACCCGTACCGCGACGAGCTGCCCGACGTCGACATCGACGTCGAGTCCGCGAGAAGGGAGGACGTGTACGGCGCCATCCTGGCCCGCCACGGCGAGGACCGGTGCGCCTGCGTGAACATGGTCGACACGTACCGGGCCCGGGGCGCGATCAGGGAGGTGGGCAAGGCGCTCGGCCTCCCCGAGGGCGAGGTCGACCTCGCGGCGAAGGCCTTCCCGCACATGGGGGCGGGCGGGGTCCGCTCGGCGATGGCGAAGCTCCCCGAGCTCGAGGGCCTCAACCTGAACGCGGGGCAGCTGGCCACGCTGTTCCGGGTGGTCGAGCGCCTCGACGGCTTCCCCCGGCACCTCGCCCTGCATCCCTCGGGGATCGTCCTGTCCGGCCACGACCTGCTCGACCGGGTCCCCCTGGAACGGAGCTTCCAGGGCTTCCGGATGGTCCAGGCCGACAAGGACGACGTGGAGCTGCTGGGCCTGCTCAAGCTCGACATCCTGGGCATCCGGATGCTCTCCGCCATGCGCCACTGCCTCGACGAGATCGCCCGGACGGAGGGCCACAAGGTCGACCTCGACCAGGTGGACCTCCAGGACGAGGCCACCTTCGGGCTGATCCGCGCCAGCGACACGCTGGGCTGCTTCCAGATCGAATCGCCGGGGCAGCGCGAGCTCCTCCAGAAGTTCCAGCCCACCGAATGGAGCGATCTCATCATCGACATCTCCCTGTTCCGTCCCGGCCCGGTGAAGTCGGACATGGTCACGCCGTTCCTCAGGCGCAACCACGGCCTGGAGGCGCCGGCGTACGCGCACCCCGCCCTGCGGCCGGTCCTGCAGGAGAGCCATGGCGTGGTCGTCTACCACGAGCAGCTCATCCGGGTGATCTCCGTGGTGGCCGGCTACGGCCTCGCCGAGGCCGACCGGATCCGGAGGCGACTCGACGACAGTCCGGACAACGTCGAGCACCTTCGCCGAGAGTTCTTCGACCGGGCCGTCGCGCGCGGCTTCGGCCACGATGAGGTCGAACGCATCTGGAAGGAGGTGGTCGCCTTCGCGTCGTTCGGCTTCTGCAAGGCCCACGCGGCCGCCTTCGCCGTCCCCACCTACCAGTCGGCCTGGCTGAAGGCGCACTATCCCGCGCACTTCCTTGCGGGGGTGCTGACCCACGAGCCCGGCATGTATCCGAGGCGGCTGATCCTCGAGGACGCCAGGCGCCACGGGATCGAGATCCTCCCGCTCGACGTGAACGAGAGCGAGGAGGACTACACCGTCGAGGGATACGGGATCCGCCTGGCGCTGAAGGACGTGCACGGGATCTCCGGCTCCGAGATCCGGTCGATCCTGGAGGCTCGCATGGAGCGGCCCTTTGCCGACGTGGGCGACTTCCTTCGACGGTCGAACGTCTCGCGGCCCGTGGCGGAGGCGCTGGCGCACGCGGGCGCGTTCGACTCCCTCCCCGGCGGATCGCGCCGGGACCGGCTGTTCGTCGCCATGACCGCCGAGGGGTCGATGGAGGGCGAGCAGGCCGCGCTGCCCCTGGCCGAGCCGCCGCCGCCCCGCGTCCTTCGCGGATACACCGACGCGGAGACGGTCAGGGCGGAGCTCGAGGTGGTCGGCATGGACGCGTCGCGCCACCTCCTCTCGTTCTACCGCCCCCTGCTCGACGATCTCGGGGTCATCCCGGCGGCGCGGCTCTCCGGCCTTCGCGGAGACCGGTGGGTGATGGTGGCCGGGGTCAAGGTGGCGTCCCAGACCCCGGCGGTCCGCAGCGGACAGCGGATCATCTTCCTCACGCTGGACGACGGGACCGGCCTGGCCGACGTGACCGTGTTCGAGCGGGTCCAGCCCTGGTGCGCCAAGCCGGTGTTCCATGGCTTCCTGCTGGCCATCTGGGGCCGGCTTCGCCGGACCGGGGTGCGGGGGGTGAGCATCGTCGCCGAGAACGCGTGGGACCTCGCGACGTTGTCACGGGCCCGCCGGGAGGGGCGGCTGGCCGAGGCGCTCGCCGACTCGGCCGGTCCCGGCGCCGGCGCGGCCCCCCGCAAGCTGTGGCACGCCAGCGGGGGCTCGGCGGGCTGGTAGGCTCCGGGCGAGGGGGCATCAGGTGGCCAACCGATCGCGTCACGAACGACCGGCCGAGCCGATCCTCCACGTCGACCTCGACGCCTTCTACGCCTCGGTCGAGGTGCTGAAGGATCCGTCGCTCGCCGGCAAGCCGGTGGTGGTCGGCAGCGCGGCGTCTCGCGGCGTGATCATGTCCGCCTCCTACCTGGCCAGGGCCCGTGGCCTCCACTCGGCCATGCCGAGCGTCCGGGCCCGCCGGCTGTGCCCGGACGCCGTGTTCGTCCCGCCCGACTTCGAGTCCTACCGCGCGTACTCGAACCGGTTCCGCGAGGTCCTCCTGGACGTAACCCCCCTGGTCGAGCCGCTGTCCCTGGACGAGGCGTTCCTCGACGTGAGCGGGGCCACCCTGCTGTTCGGCTCCCCGGTCGAGATGGCCGCGCTGATCCGCCGGCGCGTCACCGATGAGCTCGGGTTGACCGCGTCGGTCGGGGTGGCCCGGAACAAGCTCGTGGCGAAGCTGGCGTCGACCAGGGCGAAGCCCGACGGCCTGCTGGTGGTCCCCGAGGCCGACACCCTGCGCTTCCTCCATCCGCTGCCCGTCGCGGCCCTGTGGGGCGTGGGGGAGAAGACGGCCGAGACGCTGGGGCGGCTGGGGATCCGGACCGTCGGCGAGCTGGCCCGGACACCCGAGGTGATCCTCGATCGGGCGTTCGGCGAGGGGCAGGCCAGCACCCTCCTCCATCTTGCGGGCGGGACCGACGACCGGACCGTGGTCCCCTTCGAGGCGCCGAAGTCCGTGAGCCACGAGGAGACCTACCCCGTCGATCTGGACCAACCCGACGAGATCCTCCGCCAGCTCCTGGCGCTGTCCCAGCGGGTGGGGGAACGGCTCCGGGCCGACGGCTATCGAGCCAGGACCGTGACCGTGAAGCTCAGGCTACCCAGCTTCACCACCCTGACCCGTTCGCGAACCCTCAAGGGGGCGACCGACCTCGGGGGCGCCATCTACCACGTGGCCAGGGAGCTGTTCCTGGGGCTGCCCGAAGGCCGCCGCCGGTTCCGGCTCCTGGGCGTGGCCGCCACAGGCCTGGTCCCCTCTGGCGCCGAACAGCCGGCCATGGTGCGAACGGGGCGGTGGAACGACGCCGAACGAGCCCTGGACCGGGTCCACCGCCGGTTCGGGCGGGACTCGGCGGTTCCGGCCACCCTGCTCCGGACGGACCGCGATCCGGCCCCGGATCGGCGAAGAGTGGGAGCGGGTCCGCGAAAGGAACCGGCCACAGATGGGCATACTCCTCCCTGGCGTCCGTTCCTATAATTGGCGTGGGGCGTAGGGCTCCTCGGACGAAAGGCACGGCATTGCCGCTCACACCACACGAGCAGCGCATCCTCGAGGAGATCGAGAAGCGCCTCGCCGAGGAGGATCCCCGGCTCGTGGAATCGGTGGCCCGTTCGACCCTCGCCTCCCACGCGCTTCGAAGGATCCGGTGGGGGATCGCCGGATTCGCCGTCGGGTTCGTCCTGCTGGTCCTGTTCGTGATCAATCTCTGGGCTGCCGTGGCCGGGTTCGTGGTGATGCTCACGTCGGGCCTGGTGGTCTACACGTACCTGAAGCGCATGGGCCGGGATCAGCTCCGGTCGATCGAGCGCGGGGGCCGGCTCTCGGTCACCGCGGCGCTCGCCCGCCTCACCCAGCGATTCCGCCACAACCGCGGCCAGGGCTGAGCGCGACCCTTCGATCACTTTCCGCTTTCGGGCGTCTCCGTTCCCGCTGGTCCCGGGCCCGCCTTGCGCATGCCTTCCCGGGTGGGCTAAAACGTGCATCGCACTTCCCCTCCGGCGAGGCCCGACCCCGGGTGCCTCCCGGTCCGTGTTGGTGAGAGGTACGAGGAGCGGCGTTGGAGGGTTTCACGGCTCATCAGGCATCGCGTTTCACCGGGTGCACGGCTCGGCAGCTGCGGTACTGGGACCAGATCGGTTTGGTGCGTCCATCCCTCCAGCAGACGGGGGGCCGGCCCGGCGTGCCGAGGATGTACTCGTTCCGCGACGTGGTCGCGCTCAAGGTCGTGAAGTCCTTGCTGGACGGCGGCCTGTCGTTGCAACGGGTCCGCAGGGCGTGGGACTTCCTGAACCGGAGGGCCGGCCTCGACCAGCACCTCGCGGAGGTCAAGCTGGTCACCGACGGCAAGTCGGTGTTCCGGGTGGTCCGCCGGGAGGGCGAGGTCCTCGACGCGCTCCGGGAGGGCCAGATGGCCTTCTTCGTCGCCATCGACGAGGTCACCCGGCAGGTGGCGGACGAGGTGGCCGAGTTCAGGAGCGACCGCGATCAGTTCGTCCGGGCGCTCCGGGAAGCCAGCAGGGAGGCCCGGCTGGCCCGGTGAGGGTCCTCAGCGAGGAAGGGCGAACCGCTCCACCCGGAACCAACCCGCCACCCGCGCAGCCGGCTTCGCCGCCCTGCGGATCTCCCTGATCACCCGGCGCGCGGAGGCGAAGGCCCGGTCGGCCTGGTCCGGGGAGACCTCCCCCCCGCCGTATGCCGCGGTGGTGGCGAGTGTGGTCAGCAGGTCGAGGGACCCGTCCAGCGATGGAACCCGCCCCAGGAGGCGGGCCCGGTACTCCCTCGGCGTCTCGTGCGAACGGCGGCCCATCCCCAGGTCGCGAGCTCGATCCGACATCACCTGGTAGGAGGCGAGGACGCGGTCCTGGGGGCCGTGGGCCCGAGTCAGCACCACCTGCCGGCGAGCCGACTTGGCCACCGGGATGGCCAGCCCGGCCAGGACGAGCAGACCGAGGATCGCGAGCAGTGCCCGGTCCCGCCACCGGCCGAGCGACGACCGCGGCGGGTTGAACCGGAAGTCGCCGCCGGTCCCGGGCAGGGGGAGGCCCTCGCTGTCGATGCCGAGGCGGCGAGTCTTCTTCCCCGATTGCCGGATCTTCGGCTGGTCGGTGCTCGTGCCCTGGCACCCCTGAGAGCT
>DASWCX010000093.1:0-4309 GCA_036395815.1 Actinomycetota bacterium
GGGCGTGCCGATCAGGCGGGCTCCGGAGGGAGAGGCCCGAAAGGAGGCCGCCCGCCAGCTGCTGGAGTCGTACTACCGGCAGATCCTCTCCGACGGGTTCTTCCACGCGGACCCCCATCCGGGGAACCTGCTGTGGTGGCAGGACAAGATCTACTTCCTGGACTTCGGCATGATCGGCGAGGTCGGGGCGGACGTCCGGCAGCTGCTCGTGCTCCTGCTCATGGCGTTCTGGCAGGAGGACCTGGCGTTCCTGTCCGACGTCACGCTCATGATCGCCGGGCAGGATCAACGTCCCGACCTGGACCTGGTGAAGTTCCAGGCCGAGCTGGGCGACCTGCTGGCGAGGTACCGGCACCTGTCCCTGAAGGACATCCAGCTCGGCCCGATCCTCCAGGAGATCACCGAGATCTCGGTCCGCCACGACGTGGCCCTGCCGGCGAACCTGGCCCTGACCGGCAAGGCGCTTGCGCAGATGCAGCTGGCCACCGCGGAGCTGGACCCGACGCTCGACCCCTTCTCCGTCGCTGGCAGCTTCGTGATGAAGGGCGTGATGGGCAAGGTCCGCGAGGGCGTCGACCCCAAGCGGCTGTTCTACGAGGCCCAGAAGGCGAAGGTCCGGCTGGTCCGCCTGATCGAGTCGGTGGAGCGGCTGGCCGGGGCCCGTCCGGGTCCGAAACTGACGGTGAACTTCCGGGGGACAGAGCGCCTGGAGGACACGGTCCGGCGGGCCGGCCGTCGCCTGTCGCTGGCGCTGACCGCGGGCGGTTCGCTGGTGGCCATGGCCATCACCGCGGGGTCGACCCACGTGGCCGGCTGGATCCCGCTGGCCCTGGGCAGCGCGGGCGGGGCCCTAACCCTTGGGCTGGTAGCCGATCTCCTGCGCCGACGCGGCTAGCCCTTCCGACTCTTCGGCGGTGGCCGCCGTCCGCGGCGCCGGCCTGACCCGGCCCTTCTTCATGGCCCGGATCACCACCCGCTCCATGGCCCACGCCAGGATGCCCATGACGAACCCGAGCACGGCGCGTTCCATCGCGCGGAATGCCCGTCCCCGCCTGCGACTCCCGTTCCTCCGCGATCCGGCCACGACGAAGGGCAGCCTACCCGCCCAGCAGCCGGGAGGGCACGGGTGCTAGCACCATCGCCGGCCGGAGGAAAGGCCCGGAAGGACTTCGGCGGATACCCTTTACGAACACCGAGGTGAATCCGGACAATCTTCACCATGGAACCGATCGAAGGCCGGCGCCTCGCGAGCGCGAGAGATGGAACGGATGGGATGACCGGGCGAAAGCGCTCGTGGCTTCCGTGGTCCCTCGGCGTGGCGTCGCTTGCGACGCTCACGGTGGCCGTGATCGTGGGGATCGCCGAGCACAGCTCCGATGCCCTGCCGGCGATCCCGGTGTTTGTCGCCTTCGCGCTGGTCGGCACCGTGGTGGCGGCGAACCGACCGGGCAACCCGATCGGATGGCTGTTCCTCGCCGACGGGCTCGGCGGCGGGATCGGCCTGGCCGGCGAATCCTACGCCCGGTACGGCGCGCGGGCGGGACACCCGCTTCCCGCCGCGAACTGGGCCGGGTGGGTCTTCGTCATCTCGGTCGAGCTGCTGTTCCCCCTCGTCCTGGCGCTCCTGCTGTTCCCATACGGCCGCCTGCTGTCCCGGCGGTGGCGCCCGGTCGCCGCGTTCGCCGTCGTCGCCAACCTCCTGAGCATGGGATCGACCGCGCTCGCCGACGTGAACTACACGAAGAACCTTCCGTTCCTGCGGGATCCCGCGCGCCTGCTTCCCGCGTCCTTAGTTCGGCCCGTGTATGCGGCCAGCCAGCAGGTCACGCTCATCGCCCTCGGGGCCGCCGCGGTGGCCATCGTCATCCGCTTCCGCCGCTCCTCGGGAGAGGAGCGCCAACAGGTCAAATGGATCGCATACGCCGGGGCGGTGGCCGTGATCGGCCTCCTCTTGGCCGCGGGGTTGACCTCCGAGCCGGTCATCGCGTTCGTGACCCTGGTGCCGCTGCTCCCGATCGCGGCGGCCGTCGCCATCTTCAAGTACCGCCTGTACGACATCGACGTGGTCATCAACAAGACCGTGGTCTACGGTCTGCTGGCGGCGTTCATCACCGCGGTGTACGTGGCCATCGTGGTGGGCTTGGGGGCGGCCCTCGGCCAAGGGGCCTCGAAGCCGAACCTGGGCCTGTCGATCGTGGCCACCGCGGTGGTGGCCGTGGCCTTCCAGCCCGTGCGGGACAGGACCCAGCGCCTGGCCAACCGCCTGGTGTACGGCCAGCGGGCCACCCCCTACGAGGTCCTCTCCGAGTTCAGCTCCCGGATGGCCCAGAGCTACGCCGCGGAGGACCTCCTCCCTCGGATGGCCAGGATCCTGGCCGAGGGGACCGGGGCCCGCACCGCCGTGGTGTGGCTCAGGGTCGGGGATCAGCTGAAGCCCGAGGCGGCCTGGCCGCCGGATGAACTCCCCGAATCGGAGCTGACGATGTCGGGCGACGGCCTCCCGGCGACCGGTGCCACGCTCGCCCTGCCCGTCGAGCACCGCGGCGAGCCCCTGGGGGCGCTCACGCTCACCAAGGCCCCCGGTGATCGGCTCACGCCGTCCGAAGAGCATCTTGCCCGCGACTTGGCGTCGGGGGCCGGGCTGGTCCTTCGAAACGTGCGGCTCACGGAGGAGCTGCTGGCCCGGCTCGACGAGCTGCAGGCGTCCCGCCAGCGCCTGGTCGCGGCCCAGGACCAGGAGCGCAGGAGGCTGGAGCGCAACATCCACGACGGGGCCCAGCAGCAGCTGGTGGCCCTGGCGGTCAAGCTTGGACTGGCCAAGTCCCTGAGCGCCCGGGATCCGGAGGGGGCCGGCGGGATGCTCGCCCAGGTGGAGGGCGAGATCACCCAGGCTCTGGAAGATCTCCGCGACCTGGCCCGGGGGATCTACCCGCCCCTCCTCGCCGACCAGGGCCTGGTGGCCGCGCTCACCGCCCAGGCCCGGCGGGCGCCGTTTCCGGTGGAGGTTCGTCCCGACGCCGTCGGCCGGTACCCCCAGGAGCAGGAGGCGGCGGTGTACTTCTGTGTGCTCGAAGCCCTCCAGAACGTGTCGAAGTACTCGGGCGGGTCGAAGGCCGTGGTCCGTCTGGGCGAGCGGGACGGTGAGCTCACGTTCGAGGTCTCCGATGATGGAGCGGGGTTCGACACCTCCCGAACCTCCTATGGCACCGGCCTTCAGGGGATGGCCGACAGGCTCGCCGCTCTCGGCGGCGACCTGGGAGTTCGATCGGCGCCCGGCCGTGGGACCACGGTCATGGGCCGGGTCCCGGCCCGAACCCTCGAGGCAGTCCGGCCGTGATTCGGAATCGGAGGCGCCTGTTCGCCTGGTCGTCGTTGGCCCTCGCCTTCGCCCTCACGGTGGCCCACTTGATATTGGGGTTTCGCGCCGGAACCATCGGCGAGGAGGGCGGCGACACCGTCTACGCGATCGCACTCGTCTTCCTCACCGTGGCTTTCGCGGGAACCGGTGTGGTCATCCTTTCCCGCCAGCCAAGGAACCCCATCGGGTGGCTGCTGATCGGCATCACGCTCATGGCGAACCTCGCCCTTTTCATGGGCGACTACGCGACGTACGGGCTGGTCACTCGACCCGGGGTCCTCCCCGGGGCCCGGGTGGCCGCGTGGATCGATCGATGGGACATCGTGCCCACACTCAGCCTGTTCATCCCGCTGTTCCTTCTGTTTCCCGATGGTGCCGTCCCGTCCCCCCGGTGGCGGCCGGCCCTGTGGCTCGGCCTGGCTGGGCCGGCCATTACCATGCTGGGATTCGCGCTCACGCCGGGCCGGATGACTGGCTCGTTCGCCGACCTCAGCCAGGCCCACGTGGTCAATCCGTTCGGCCTCTCGGCCTTCGCGGGACTGGTGGACGCCGTGACGGTCGGCGGTGGATTGGCCACGCTTCTGGCGGCGTTCCTGGCCGGCGCCTCCCTGGTCTTTCGGTTCCGAAGCCGCCGTGGCGACGAACGGGAGCAGGTGAAGTGGCTAGCGTTCGTCGGCGCGGCTTTCCTCGCCCAGTTCATCGTCAACGGAGTGCTGGCGACCATCCTCGGCGAGACGCGGGCATCGGACGCCGTCGGCAACGCGCTGTTCGGGGTGATGTTCTTCACGCTCGTGCTGGGGATTCCCCTCGCGTGCGGCGTGGCCATCCTGAAGTACCGCCTGTACGACATCGACGTCGTCATCAACAAGACGGTGGTCTATGGACTGCTGGCCGGGTTCATCACCGCCGTCTACGTGGCCATCGTGGTGGGCATCGGCGCACTGATCGGCC